>JAAZCB010000552.1 GCA_012513545.1 Clostridiaceae bacterium | reverse complement strand
TTCGCGTTCTGCTTCAAGCAGTACTGACAAAGCATCAGGGTCGGGTAAGTCTGGGCCTTTATTATTGGCATAGTTGTAGAGTTTACTAAAAACACCTTTATTCATTTGACTGATTATTCTGAATTCCTTCGATGAAGCATTAAGACCCGATGAGACATATTCCATAGCATACTGGTCGTTAGCACCCGGTAATTTGCCTTTGTCAGGATAGCAGCTTCCTGCTTCATTCATAAGGACACCCAATCTGTCAAACCCAAATATTCCTGGAGGATTTAAAAAAGATTCCATAAAGGTCCTTTTTGTGTATATTGAACATCTACTGAGCCTTTGTGGTATTGAAGGCATCTTCAAAGTATTTGATAAGTCAGATAAACCCAATTCAGAAAGCTCTTCCTCCTTCATGCCGCTAATGAGGGAAGTAATCACACCAAGCTGGATTTGCCTTTTATAGAAGCTATCTACAGGATAACCATTTGTAAGGGATTTTTCCCCCACTATCCACTGGTTTCTTATATACTTGTCCCAGCTTTGTACTCTAAAGTATAAAGACTCCCTTGCCTCCACCTCAAAAAGTATCCTTTGCCCTAATGGTCCACTAACAGAATCCAGTTTGTTCCGACTCCTTAAAACCATAGGATTAAACACCTGTGAATAGTTCTGTACCGGGTTGTTGTTTAAGGCTGCATTAGCCAAGGGCTGTATTGTTTGACCTATAACCGCATCAATATAGGCAAGCTTTGGAATTGAATTGGGTTTCGGAATGGACATGGAAAGACTTAACGCAAGTAAAATAAAAATAAATACCGCAGCAATATACCATTTATCAGTTGAATAACTTCTGCCCATAGCCATGCTTGGCGATTTTCTCCAACTTTTTTCCACATACATGGTAAAAAACAAAATAATAAAAACAATGAACGGAAAAGTTATTTCCTTATCGGTCTTGGCTGTATGAATCAAAAAGGGTATAATGCTTATCATGAAAATGATACCAATTCTAAATCTTATAAATGTAAAATAAAAAACAGTAAAAGAAAAACCGAATGCTGCAAGTAAAAGCGTTCCTAACCAGTAACCCGGCACGAAATCAATATTGTCAGCCTTTGTTACTATAGCCCAAATGTAATAACTTCTAGCGTAAGAATTCGAAGAAATTGATATTATTATAAATACGCCAAAGAAATATATAAACGAGAATAGCAAAACCAGTATTTTTCTTAATACCCCTTTTCCGGCAGTCGTTGAAAACACCATAAAAAGAAGGCTGTGCAGCACAATAGCAACAAAAAGCGTCTCAATTAATGGTTCCCCAAAAAATGAACACATTGTCCAGTATGTCAAAGAAACTGAAAACAAAAGCGGAAACAACTTATCCTTAAGTATCCTGAAACTCTCTTTCATAGCTATCATCCATTCCGTTTCTCTATAATAAAGCTTCTTCCAGGTCTTCATCAGTTCTGATAACCCAGAGGCTGCCATCTTCCGGTATCTGGAGCCCAGAATCAATATTGCTGTATTTCTGTGCATTTTCTAAAGGCTTCTTAATGATAACAATATCCGAAACCATACCGTAATCAGTAAGACTTTCGATTGATTTTTGAAGTGCCTTGTCCGGACAGCCTGTAAATACTACAACTTCTCCAGCGTTGGAATTGCGGTTCTTACCCTCATTGAATATTATTCCGGTCAACGGCACACGTTCCAAAGGGGTTATTCCAGCTTCAATAAAGCTGTATTCAGCTAATCTGTGCTGCAATTGTATAATATCCTTCCTCTCTGCTACCTTTTGCATCTGCCACATATTATTCTCGAACAACCACACCTCAACAGTTCTTCCCCATCTATTCATTATACCCGTTACTGAAAGAACAGCCTCAAGAATCCTTTCCTCGATTATCCATTCTTTATCATAAAGCTTCTCAGACTTTCTAAAAAAGTTCAGTAACAGGTTTTTCTTTTTTATGATGCCCAAGTTGTCGTTTTCACCTTTTAACACAATTAAAGGATCAATTACCAGCCGTTTTTTGGAAACACCTCCTCCATCATTTTGTCGTACCATAAATTTATCAGTCTTTGCAGACAGTTTCCAATGTATTTTATGAAGAGGATCTCCTGCTTCATACTCCTTAAGCTCATATCCCGGTTCTCCAGACCAGTTGAAAAAACCTGATGACGACCCGCTTGAATTATCTGCAGAATTTGTTTTGGATGAACTCTGGGCTATTTTAGCGTTCATTTTAATATTTACAATACGCGGCAATACAGTTACTTTTCCCATTCTTTCATAATCCTCAAAACTTTTCAAAAGGGAAAATGAAAAAAAGCCTAGATAATCCTGAAGAAATATACTCTTTACACCAACTTCGCAGACACCTCTGTGAATTGCATTATACCTTGCAACAATAGTTCTGGTCTCATGTGGTGCAAGTGTAATCTTAATGTCCGAAAGCCCTTCCAATTTAAGATTTCGAGCCTTTATAAAGGAAATACATATAAAAGGAACAGGTATCAGCGCCTTGTTCTTGATAGTAATCATTACCTTTACAGTTCCTTCCTTCTCAACCTCTGAAGAAGGAACATCAATACTGATATCAATTTTCTTTCTGAACGGATAAGTAAGAAAAAAAGATACAATCGGTGATAAAAGCAGCATGTACAGCATAAGCATACTGTTTTCTCCGCCGAGGTAATAAGCATACAGGCTCATGAAAAACAACATGAAAAAAAAAGCAGCAATACTTCTCATTATTTCATCCCTCTACAGTGCTAATTAAAAAACAGGAACTTTAACCTTTGAAATTGCCTCATTTACTACATCTTCAGCTGTAACGCTTTTCATTCTGGCACCTGAACTCATCATAATTCTGTGCGAAAGAACAAGTGACGCCATTTCCTGAACGTCATCCGGGAGCACATAATCTCTACCTTTAATAAAAGCCCAGGCTTTTGATGCCTTAAACAGGTTAAGACTTCCCCTTGGACTTACGCCAAGGACAACCTCCGAGCTTTTCCGTGTCATCTCTACAATATCTATAATATACATTTTAAGGCAGTCTTCAACATTAATTTCCTTAACCTTGTTTTGAAGCTCAACAATATCTGATGTATTTGCTACCGGCTTAAGGTCCGAAAATGGATTTCCACTTCCGAAACGGTCGATAATTTCCTTTTCCTGCTCTCTGCCGGGATACCCAATTGTCAACTTCATAAAAAATCTATCCATCTGAGCTTCCGGCAAAGGATAAGTTCCGAAGCTTTCAACAGGGTTCTGTGTAGCCAGAACCATATACGGACGTGGCAAAGAATAGGTTTTTCCGTCCACGGTAACCTGAAACTCCTCCATTATTTCAAGAAGACTTGACTGTGTTTTGGGTGATGTTCTGTTTATCTCATCTGCAAGGAGAAAATTGCACATTGCCGCACCCTCGCGGTACTCAAATTCTCTTGTGGAAGGGTTGAACATCGAAAAGCCCATTATATCGGAAGGCATTACATCAGGGGTAAACTGAACACGATGATAAACCGCATTCACTGAACGCGCAAGAGTTGCAACAATTTGTGTTTTTCCGACACCAGGAACATCTTCAATAAGAACATGACCATCACAAAGAAGAGCTGTCAAAAGACGTTCAAGAACAGACCTCTTACCTACAATAATCTTTTCCATATTATTTATAAGTATATCAATTGAAGTATTCATTTATTGACTCCTCAGATAATAATTTGCAGCCCGCCCGAAAAAACCTGATAAGCATTATTGACACTTAATCATTGACACTAATAATTAAATTCACTTGTTGATATAATTAATTATACTACTAAAAAATAAATCAAACAATAGTCCTGTATACCCCCAATTGGAGATGACAGCCCATGCTATGAATTAATCACGCACTCTTCCTTTGCTGATAAATTGGGTTTTACAGACACAATTGATTTACTCTCCCAAACCCTCGATCGCCACCTAAGCAGCATCAGAATTCCCCTGACCCATTCGTCACTGGCAAATGCTATCCAGACTCCAATAAGCCCGAGGCCAAAATATATTCCCAGGATATAAGACATCAACACAGCTACTCCCCACATTGACCCAATGCCCAGAAACAGGATAAACCTCGCATCTCCTGCTCCTTTAAGAGACCCCCCCAGTATTATGTTAAACGCTCTTCCCGGTTCTAAAACTATTGCAATAGCCAGCATAACACTCCCCATTGATAATATCTGTTCATTATCGGTAAATAACCCTATTAGTTTCCTTCCTAATAAGGCAAACACAATTGCGGTAATAAATGAAATAATCACAGATATTCTAAGGCTTCTAAGACACGCCTTATAAGCGTCATCCACTTTTCCTGCACCAATTAAATATCCTACCATTATTTGAGTTGCCTGACCTATAGATACTGCACTTAGCATTATAAAAAACATTATACTGAAAACGTAGAACCTGGCAGTTAAGGCATAGGTACCCATAAGGTTGATAATGGCAGTAATTACTATCTGGGATATGTTATATGATAAATTCTCTCCCGTTGACGGGCCACCTATTTTAATTATATCCCCAAGCACTTCAACAAAAATCTTTCTTGGAAAAGAAAAAATACGTTTCAGCTTCATGTCCGGACCAATACTCCTCAACAATGCTGAAAATATGAGTACCAGAGCTACACACTGGCTGATAACAGTAGATGCGGCAACACCTTTTACACCAAGTACCGGTATTCCCATAAAACCATTTATTGCAATCAAGTTTCCAACAACATTAATAAGGTTGGCACCGATGTTAACAAAAACCGAAACCTTAACAAAACCGTAACTCCTTAATATTGCTGTTGTTGTGCAGTTCATGTCGGTAACAAAGGAAAACATTCCCACAATAAACAAATAGTCACTTGCATATTTATAAACTTCGTTTTCAAAATTCATTATTCCCAGAAGCTTTCCTGAAAAAGAAAGCAAAAAAACGCTCATCAGAATACCCAGCAAAAGGTTTACAACTAACGAGACCAATGCAATATCAACCGCCTTCCGGTTGTTTTTGGCCCCTAAATTCTGTGATATAACAATACTCGTTCCCGATGCAATAACCTGGAAAAACAGTATTGTAATTGAAACGTATTGTCCTGCAGCACCTACAGATGCTGCAGCCGTATCCGAATATTTGCTAAGCATAAAGGTATCAACATTAACAAATAAAATTCTCAGGAAAGATTCAATCAAAATAGGCCATGTAAGAGCAAATAGCGTCATGCGTTTATCAATAGCATTATTTTCATCCATGTATTGTTTCTCCTTTAATATAAGCTTTTTTGTTGACAGGACTTAAAAAAGGTAGGTAGCCTTATTAATATTATCAATATATAAATATATTATGAATGAAAAATAGCCATTTTGCAATTCGAAATTTTATTTATTCTTTCAAAATCTTATGATAAAATATTACTAGGTAAGAGGAGGTCTTGAACAATGAGCGCAAACATCAGCAGGGTTGAAGTATCAAACGAACGCCTTTCTCCTAAAATTCTCAAAAGTTTTATATTTTCCCAGGGTGAAAATATGCAAACAGGGTATCGTTTGAAAGAACGGTATGTTTATGATTATGAGATTGAGTTTTTTACCTACAGCAAAGGCTCTATGGTTATTGACGACAAGCTTTATCCTATAAGCAAGGGGGATATAGTCTTCAGAAAGCCCGGACAGTTTACACAGGGTACCATGCCTTACAGTTGCTATATAGCTTGTATTGACATGCTTGGAAATACCGGCAAGGATCTATTGGGATATGACTTTTACTCGGAGCAAAACTTCCAGAATTACTGCATAAATCCTTTGCTTGAAGCTATTCCTTCGGTATATCATCCTGTACATGAAAAAAAATACTACTACCTTTTCGACTCAATACTCAAAGAGTTTATCAATCCTTCGCAAGGCGCCGAACTGATACTAAAGTCATACACTCTGAACCTGATTTACCAACTGTATCATGATGTTTCCGATCCTTTAACCAATAGCTCAATGACCTTTACTCCTCATTTTAAAATGATTAAACGCGTTATGGAGCATATTGAGAAAAACCTTGAAAAGAAAATACTTTTGAGTGATATGGCAAAATTATCGGATTTAAGTCCGAATCATTTTCACAGAGTTTTTTCGCAGACAACGGGCTTTACTCCTAATGAATTTATTACAAAGCTTCGAATAGACAGAGCAAAAGACCTTCTGGTAAGGACAAATTCATCTGTTTCTGAAATATCCCTGCAGTGTGGGTTTGAAAACATACCTTATTTCAGTTATCTTTTTAAGAAACAAGTAAATCTTTCACCGGGTGAGTTTAGAAAAAGGCATAGTTTTATATAAATATATTATGCTATAATTAATAATGCTTAATTGCTTAAAATAAGTAATACGGATTTATACTATGGTCATAATAACAATACAGGAGGATATATTATGTCAAAGTCAAAGGTTGCTGTCTTAAGGACAAGTCCGGCAACTGTTTTGTCCGATTATCATAAATTGTTGAATCTGGCAGATTACCAGAAACATATATCTAAAGAAAAGGATACTGCCCTAAAAATAAATATCAGCTGGCATTTTTTCTATCCAGGAAGTTCAACAACCCCCTGGCAGCTGGATGGAGTTATCCGTGCCATGAAGAGGGATGGGTATAATCCAGATCTCATGCACGGCTGTCATAACCGTACTGTTGTAATAGATGCACACCTTGGAGAGAGAGAGAATAAACACATTAATGTAATTAATGCGCATAACTTAAGGAACATACACTTATACGAGGGTGAAGAATGGGTCAATATTAAAGATGCCGTAGGAGATCTTACAAATGATTTTCTTTGCCTTAATGAGGTCTATCCTAAAGGCTTCATGATTCCCAAGCGCTTTATCGGTGAAAACATTATTCACCTGCCCACTGTCAAAACCCATGTTTTTACTACCACTACAGGCGCTATGAAGAATGCTTTCGGAGGTCTTCTTAATGAAAAAAGGCACTGGACGCATCCGGTAATACATGAGACACTGGTTGATTTATTAATGATACAGAAAAAAATACATCCCGGTGTTTTCGCAGTAATGGATGGAACCTTTGCAGGAGATGGGCCAGGCCCTCGCTGCATGATACCCCATGTTAAAAATGTGATACTTGCCTCTGCCGACCAGGTAGCCATCGATGCAGTAGCTGCCAAGCTTATGGGCTTTGACCCATTAAAAGACATAAAATTTATAAGGCTCGCCCACGAAGCAGGCTTAGGCTGCGGTGATTTGCGTGATATTGAGATTGTAGGGGACTTGGATGTACTCAATGAAAAATGGAAGTTCAAAGGACCTTTTGAAAAAATGACCTTTGCCAGCAAGTGCCAGCATCTGATTTACTGGGGTCCCTTGAAGAAGCCGGTCGAATGGTCACTCAAGACCATCCTTGCTCCATGGTCATATATTGCAAGCGTAGTGTACCACGATCTTTACTGGTATCCACATCATTTCCGGCACCTTGAGAGCATACTCAAATCAGACTGGGGCAGGTTGTTTGCAAGTTGGGATCAGCTTAGTCTGCCGCCTGATGACGTGTCAACTGCCGGCTGGGCCGACACCGGTGATAAAATGTTGGTAGTTTCTGAAGAAATGAAACAATTCTACCGTAAATCCTTGGGAGTCCTTGGCAATACGGTTAAAGAAGCCCCTGAATTCTCCAGGAAGAAAGTGTCAAGGACTTAAGCTCCTGA
>JAAZCB010000551.1 GCA_012513545.1 Clostridiaceae bacterium | reverse complement strand
GCAGTTCCGAAGAAGAGCATCGATAGAACCAACTATCGGACATATAAAACAAGATCACCGTATGCTGAAAAATTACCTCAAAGGTATTGAAGGTAAAATGATTAACACACTTCCGGATGGAGCAGTAATCAATATGATGAAGATGTTGCCGGGAATCCGTGAATCTGTTTATTTGTCTTAAATGAACTTTTCGAAAAACAGATGTGGAATCACCAGATGCAGGTAATATATCAGTAAACCCGATTTTTAAGGATCAACTAATTATTTTAAAAAACCAAATAGATATGGAAAGTAACCGTAGAGATTTTATCAAAAAAAGTGCTGCCATGGCGGCAGCAGTATCAGTTACGGGCATTGGGTCGTACGAAAAAAAGAAATCATCTATTCTACCTTTCAAATCAAGGCCTTATGTAAAAGATGCAGGTATTAAATTCACTGAATTAATGGGATTGGAATCCCCAAGGATTCCCTTTTGTAAACAGCTGGCAGTCAACTATGCTGTTTCGGGAGTGATGAGGATGGAAGGATTGAAACCATGGGACCCGGAAGCAATTAAAGCCACGAAGGCAGCATGGGATAAACATGGAATAAAGTGGATAGTTGTTGAGGGACCTCCATCGCTTGGAACACAGACGAAATTAGGACTTGAAGGAAGAGATGAGGAAATCTCGAATTTCATAACATTCATGAAGAATCTCAAGCAGTACGGCGATGTTGATATTATATGTTACAACTGGATGCCCGTGATCAGCTGGGCCCGTACCAACAAGGAGTACGTCGGCAGAGGTGGAGCACTGATGCTTGAATTTGATTATAAGGAAATGCAGGGTGCTCCGCTTACGGAATATGGTGAGATTTCAAAAGAGCACTTATGGAGCACCCTTGAGTATTTTGTGAAAGCTGTAATGCCGGAAGCAGAGAAAATTGGCATGAGATTGTCGATGCATGCTGATGACCCGCAGGTTGATGTTATTCAGGGGATTTCAAGAATCATGAATACTGTAGGGAATTATGAAAGGTTACTGGCTATGTATCCAAACAGGTGCAACGGGGTTACCCTCTGCCAGGCCAACTTTGCTACCATGCCCGATCTGGTCGACATCCCAAGCCTGATAAGGAAATGGGGCAGTGATGTTATAAGCTTCGTACATTTCAGAAATCTGCGTGACCTAAGTGGAGGCGCCAGACCAAGTACCCACTTCACAGAGACCTTCCATGACGAAGGAGATCTTGATATGTATGAATGCATGAAAGCTTATTATGATATAGGCTTTGACGGACCAATGAGACCGGATCATGTTCCGGTGCTGGCAACAGAAATTGAAGATCCGAAAATGAGAGGTGGATATACTACCCTGGGGATGCTTTATGCCATCGGATATATGCGCGGACTTGCTGAAGCAGTTGCAAAAGAAGGTGCGCATTCATGATTTGCATCAATGGACTTAAGCTTCACTCTTTAAACAACTTCTTAATTCCCTTTACTCTGCCGCTTATTGACTAGATAATTCCAATAACGGCTAAATATGAAAGAGGAGTAATTTATTGTATAATCGATTTTTTAAATCGGAGAGTGTTTTAAAGAGTGTGTCTTTTAAGGTTGAATTTTAAAGCTAATATGGTCAAAAAAAGCTGGTTATTTTTTAAGGATTGAGGATTAAATTTTGATTGTCAACCTGAAGAGGGAGCGGGCAATGCTGGAGAGCAACCCACCAGCAATAAGGTTGACGGATATATAGTGGAAAGGTGGCCTTGGGTCACCTTTTTTATGATATCCTATCTTGGTTATTAAACTCATTTTGATTTATTTCCAAGATGTAACTTCCATTTAATGTAGTTCTTTCGGTTGCTGTAGTCATTGTTACATTTTGTGTGTCTCACAACCCTGGTTCTCCATTTTAGTTTGGCATCGCTAAAATACTTTTCATTTGGACTTTCCTGAACTGTTAAACATCGTTTTTTGAATGGCGGGGGACTTTGTCAAGGCTCCCGGCCTGGAGAAAGACTTGTACAGCCTTGTTCCGGAGTGTATGAAGCATCACCGGTACATAAAACTCTACTCAAATCATTGGGTCAACTCACCCTTGTCTCCGTGCCTGACCTTATTGAACAGGCTACGTTTCAAGTGAACAACTCACTTCTGATGATTTGCAAAACGAATCAGGGATGACTTATTAAAAAGTCACCAGTGGAAAGACACATTTTTGGAAACACTAT
>JAAZCB010000550.1 GCA_012513545.1 Clostridiaceae bacterium | reverse complement strand
TGAATTTGTGCTTTTCCTTCCTGATCTGCCAATTTGCTGCAAGGTTGAACTTATTGAACCGGGATAACCTGACAGGATGACACATTTTAATCCGCCAATATCAATACCCAGTTCCAGGGCGTTCGTAGAAAAAAGAATTTTAATTTCCCCGGATTGAAATCTTTCTTCGAGGTTTCTTCGGTCATTTGCCAGGTATCCGCTTCTGTAAGCTGCAACCACAACATTCATTTGATCAGAATGGTATTCCTTAAATAATTTAAAACTTTTTTCGACTTCTTTCCGACTGCGTTGAAAGATAAGGGTTTGTGCTTTTTGCCTGAAGAAGGTATCCGCAATATTCAGCGTTTCACGGCGGGTGCTTGCCCTTATGCCTAAATCTTTTTGAATTATTGGCGGGTTATAAAAAATGAACTTTCGCTCCCCTTGGGGAGATCTATCATCCGAGATAGATAAGAATTCTTCCTCAATTAAGGCATGGATAAATTCCTCAGGATTGCCAATCGTTGCCGTAGTACAAATAAAATGTGGTTTAGTTTGATAAAATAGCATAACTCTCTTGAGTCGACGGATTACATTTGAAACATGGCTGCCAAAAATGCCATGATAAATATGCGCTTCATCCACGATAATAAATTTCAGACTTTCAAAATAGTTTTCCCACAGAGAATGGTTTGGGAGAATGCCAATATGGAGCATATCAGGATTTGTTATTAGTACTTTTACCTTTTTCCTGATACTACTGCGCGCCTCTTTAGGAGTATCTCCATCGTATACGGCAATCTTATCCATCAATTTTCCAAAATTATTATTTCCAGGAGCATTTGATGTGATTAATCTTTGAATGTGCTGGAATTGGTCATAGGCTAAAGCTTTTGTTGGAAAGATCAGTAATGCATTTGTGCTTCTATTGGAAAAAAGATCGTTAATGATAGGGATGATATACGTTAGAGATTTGCCACTAGAGGGACCTGTGGTAAGAAGCGTGTTCTTCCCATTTTCAATTGCTGCCAATGCATTTTTCTGGTGTTCATATAATTTATCAATGCCAGACGATTTTAGAAGATGTACTAGATCCGGATGTAACGTATTTGGAAGGTCTGCAAATTTACCCGAATATTTTTTTCTGATGGACACATGGGTGATATTTTCTGCCGCAGGTGAAGAATTCATCCACCTTTCAACAAACGTTGTGAAATCTTTATCATCAGATGTCATATAATTCAATAAACCTTAGAATAGCCATCTAAAATCAATCGCTGCAATAATGTCTTACATAAATCTAATCTGGTATCTTCCATTATCTTTATTCACAATTGCCTTCGTTAATGTCCTTGCTGATAATTTACCTTATAGAAGCAGATTTTCCTTTCCAGGGCGATGTAATCATTGCGGTGTTAAATTAGGTTTAGACGAGATGGTAAGGAACAAACCCTGTAAAACCTGCGGCGTTAATTATCTAACCAAAAAGAAAATTCCGATACTTGTCTTAAGTATAACATATGTTCTAATATCAATAAAACCACCAACTTTTTCAGGAATCTTTTTTACGTTTATCCTGTTAACATTATTATCCCTTGTAGTTCTAATTGATTTAGTACATATGATCATTCCGACCAGTGTCAATATAATCAGCGGATTGATTTTCTTATTGATCGGTTTTTCATTAAATGGATTTAAAAGTACTATTCTCGGTGGGTTGGTTGGGGGTTTAATAATGTTAGGATTATTTTTTGGGGGGAAATTTTATATTCAACTCATTAATAGATTCAACAAAAATAAGTTTCTTGAAGATGGCGCGTTAGGATTCGGCGATGTCTTTTTGACAGCAAATTTAGGTTTTTATTTTGCTTATCCAAGAATAATTCTTTTAATTTTCTTAACGATTATCGCTGCAGGATTAT
>JAAZCB010000058.1 GCA_012513545.1 Clostridiaceae bacterium | reverse complement strand
TTTTTGATTGCATCTTTATCCATAAAATATCCTATTAACCTGCCAAAGGACATCCCAAAACACATTCCTGTACTCATGCCAATAATTTGAAATGTCCCTTTACTATCTATTGCCAACCCTATTATCATGCCAAGTGACATTCCAACAGAAATTCCAAGAAGCATAAAAGAATCTCTGAAGCTGCTTTCAGTGGTATGCTTATGTTTTTTGCACAAGTGAGAAACTATGCTTTTAAAACCTTTCAAGTATTTTTTTATATAATGAAGATCATCGAAGCTTAAACTTTTGAGCAGGTCATTATCCAAATCTTTCAGGTAATTGTCGCATTTGCTGCACTCCCCGGAGTATTGCTCCAGTTTATTTACAATGTTTTCCAATCTTTCCAAATGTAAAAATTTTATTCTTCTGGCATTAAGATTTGATTTCAAATCATTTATCTTTACAATTAACCTGTCTTTTATTAAGCTGTTGTCACTCATTTTCCTCACCCTATACTATCAATAAATTTATTAAACAATTCACATTTTTACATAGGAGCCCAGTACCTACCATTCTTTAGCTCTGTTTCCTGGAATACTCCTCCTTCTTCTCTTAAAATAAACACACCTTCTCCTTCAGGAGCTCCCCATGT
This sequence comes from Clostridiaceae bacterium, assembly GCA_012513545.1. Next base: position 1,747 of record JAAZCB010000058.1, on the reverse strand, counting down.
CATCCCTAGCAAAAGACCTTCGTCAGATTCCGCAAGAAACAGTACCTTGAGTAAACCGGGTTCATCTCCCGCATCAACTCTCCAGGTAGAATATTCATCATATTTTGCAGGATAATCTTTTATCAGAACCTTATCGTCTTTAATATACGTCAGGCTGAAAAGCATATCATCTCCCTGCCTTTCAAAAAGAAAAAGACATATTTTCGCACCATCATAAGCTTCTGCGAGCAAATCATTTTTAATTATTTTTCTGCTCTTCATTGCCTCTATCCTTGCAACAGTATCAGCATCCACATCTTTATAATACTCCATATCACTGTCAAGGTCTAAAGTTGATTTAAGTTTAGTCAGTTTGTTTTCGTCAATAACACTGTCCTTTGACAATAAATAAACTTCATTTCCAATAGCTTCTCCAGATTCAATTTCATAAATGTATCCTGCCATATTGTCGAAGTTGTACATAGTCTGCCTCAAAGTGTCTTTGTCATTCGCATCCTGCCATTTAACAAACCTGATTCTGATAACGTCTCCGTTGTTTCCCACGCCAATATTAAAGTCTTCAGGGTTTTCGATTTTCTCACCCTCTTTAAATTGTAGAGTAATAATTCTTTTTGCCGATTCGTCAGCAAAACCAAAAAAACTTTGCAATTGCTTGAAGTTTACCTTATCCTTGATTTCAGTCTTATTATTTTGTTGAGTATCAATATTGTTATCAATATTGTTATCGATATTATTTTCAATACTGTTTTCAATACTATTTTTGTCATCAGGCAAATCCAAAGCTTGTTTGCCCTCACATCCTGCAAGAACCACTGCCAATATTAAACTTAAAATAATTACAGCTTTCCTGTTCACTAATATACCCCCAGTTACAATTATAAGCTCCTTATTCCTTGCAACTCTATTTGACTTACATTAATAATATTAATTCCCGCAAAGTACCAACATGCGAATTTTCTTTCAATTTAAAGAGTTACCCAATAATTTTTTGTTTGAGATTTTATGTCCTTGCACTAATTCTATTTCTGACCTTTTCCTCACCCATAATTTGTTGTATCTCCCATATATCAGGTGATGTCTCCCGCCCGACAATAGCTATTCTGATAACAGTACTAACATCACCTACATGTCCTTTGTACATTTCGGGATTCTTCTTGAAATCCTTAGGTTTCTCTGCATAACCGTTCATCGCAGTAATTTCCCTTATTTTACTAAACCATTGTTCCTGATTATCACCATGGTTATAGGTTTCCAGATATGCTTTCAGAAGCTTCCCGGCTTCTATATCATCTATATTTGCAGGATAGCTGTCAACCACCTCAAAATAATCGTCAAAGAAATAACTTATAAATTCAAATATCTGTTCACAATATATTAAATCTTTTCGTACTTTGGCAGAATTCCTGCCAACAGACAACAATTTTATTACTGAATCCCTATTGTCAATTAAAAGGCTTTCTATTTCTTTCTTATATTCTCTGGACCAATTAAGCAGAAAATCAAATATTTCATCTGCCGGGATTCCGGCTAATACATTTTTACTGATATCATTAAGCTTATCGAGGTCAAACAGTGCACCGGATTTACTCATTTTATTCAAGCTAAACTCAAAATCATCAATACCAGCTTGCGGATTTTCAATTCTCCACTCTTCAAAATTAGAATTTTGGATGGTAAGCAGATATTCCCTTACTGCCGCCGGATGGTATCCCAATTTCATATAATATTCCAATCCCAATTCCGGATC
>JAAZCB010000549.1 GCA_012513545.1 Clostridiaceae bacterium | reverse complement strand
TTGTATCTACATTTAGCGCTTGTAACAATCAAGAGCAAATCGAAAGTAACAACAGCTCAAAGACACAAACGTTAACTGTTTCGGAATTAACAAGAGATACTGATACGCTTAAAAGCATTGTTAATTCTTGTGAAAATCTCGTTGCGTCTGATGAAATGGAAGTTGTGATACCCGAAATTGATAGTATATATACATTTAATGCCGAATTTACCGAACAGCAAGACTTTCAAACTCAATATGCACAGTTTTGCCAATTGTTTCAAAGCCTGTATGATGATTATGTAATGAATGAGGATTATCTGTTTTATACAAGGGAATACTCTGACTCCTATGAAGAGTTTACAGATTACCCAACAGTCAAACACAATTTTGACAATCTCAACAGCGGTAATGAAAGCTGTAACTGCTTGTTTTATGATGAAACGTTTTACAGAGATATGACCGAGTGGACTTCTCCCGTTTCTCTTAGCATTGGTAAAACTATGGAATATGACACAATTGCGTTTAATAGAGGAAAAGCTGTTGAGCTTGGCGGAAAAGTTGAAGGCATTTATCCTTGCCTTGATTATTATTCGCCTGATGATTCTTTTGAGTGCATCGGAACATATTCACCTGACAGTACAGAGAAATTTCAGCTTTCCGATAAAGAAATAGCCGTTTGTGACGCTGTGGAATTTTATGAAAACTATATCAACTCGTTGTCTTATCCCGCCGAACCAACAATGCAAATGAAGGTGCAGGAGGTTAATGTGTTGGCTATATCCGAAAACACATACGGATATGCATTTATAGTGACAAAAGAATACTGTGATTTAACATTTGATTACATACGAACCAGCCATAATACAAATTATAAAGGTTGTGAAAATTATAATTGCATATACTTAATTGGATTTATGGTAGAAAGTGACGAAGTTGATATTGGTTCTGCTCTTTACCGCACTCAGATTACAGATAAAATTGAAATAGGAGTCGTGCCGGTTGAAACAGCTATTGAAAAAGTCAGTACAGAGTTGTCTGACTATGTAAAATTTGAAGTCAGTAGCATTGAGCTTGTTTATACGAGAATTCCCGAAAAAACTCCCGAAGGTTACATTGACGTTGAAACACCGTCAGCCTCTGTTGCTCCTGCTTGGAAACTTACGATTTATAATCCCAACGACCAGTTATACTATTGTTGTTATGTAGACGCAGCAGACAGTGGGAATTTTCGATACTATACTAATAAAGGGAATTGATGATTTATGACATTTTTCAGAAATATCAAATCGTTATTGTATAAGATACTGACAGGATACGGATTTTATGTCTGCATTGTTTTTACAGTTATTCTTTGTTTTTCTGCTGATATCTATGAGGATTTTGGAAACGGCAATAAATATTCTGCATTTAAGGCTCTAATGGAGTTTGACAGGGATTTTATGCTTTCAAACACTGCTTTCTGTTCGCTGGAAGTTATACAAAGCAGTACTGGGAGCTGGCTTTCGCTGTTTATTCCGATTGTTGCGTCATTTTCCTTTGTTCCGATTATCTGTGATGAATACGAAGCAAAAGCAATCCGCTTTGAAATATTTCGTTCCTCAAAGCTATGCTACCATTCATCAAAATTCATTGTAGCCTGCCTTAGTGGAGGCTTGGCTATTATGCTTGGTTTTGGCTTGTTTACGGCGATTGAATATTTGCTGTTCCCAAATATAAGCGAATACCAATCAGGAATGCAGGAAATGTATAAAGAAATGCTGATAATTCAGTATCCCGATATATCAGAAAGTGGATATACTGTGGTTGTTGTGCAAAAACTGATTTCAATGTTTATGTACGGAGCTGTATGCTCCGCACCTGTTATGATGCTCACTATAATAGTTCGCAATAAATATTTGGTTGTGTGTATTCCGGTTTTTATCAAGTATGCATTAAATCAGACCTGCATTAAGCTTCAGACCCAGGCAGTGGCGGATTATAAAAGTATGGATATGGAATTATTGCGCGCAGTTGGAATAGTAAATCCAGATGCTCTTGCAAGATTGTCGCAGTACGGCGAAGATAAAAAAGACGTTCTGATGTATAACAGTATCATTATTGCAATTTCGTTTATAGTATACCTAATTATAGCTTTAAGAAAGGTCGATAGCGGTGAGTAAGGATATTAAATGCATTTTTTCCGTTGCAAGAAGTGAATATATAAAATGGATAACAAATCCGAGAATAATTGTAGTGGGCGTGCTCCTTGTTTTTATGAAAACTCTTGCAATTGACCCTTTGCTTGAAAGAGCCGATAAAATAGGACAAAAGATAGATGCTTTTGAACCATTTGCAGCAATAGGAAATTCGGGAATGCTTGTTATGCTTATGCCCTGCGTTTTTATGGTGCTGATTAGTGACTATCCGAAAATGACAGGAAACACCTTATATTTTGTAAAACGCACAGGAAAGAAAAACTGGTACTTAGGTCAAATGCTGTTCGTATTCTTTGCAATTATCAGTTTCATTACAGTAATATTGTTCGGAAGTGCTCTTATGTCACAAGGAAGCTTTACTGGAAACTGGAGCGATGTTGTCACAAAGTATAATGCAATGTTTCCAAACGAAGCCGGTAACTTTACATCTCAGCTACTGCCATCAAATCTATATAATCAGATACCGTTGATAACATCCATATTTCAGACAACTGCACTTATGGCTGTTTATATGCTTATTATTTCTATGGTAATTTACTTTTTCAAGCTGATTCATATTCAGTCTTTTGGCTTGCTTGCTGCTGTATTCATCGTAGCGGGAGGAGTTGTTACCTGTTCTCTCAAATCTGATTTGATGTGGCTGTTCCCTATGGCGAATACCATTGTATGGCTTCACTACGACGTAATTCTTGACCAACCTATTGTCCCGATGTGGTATTCGTTTGCTTATTTTGCAGCAATACTTTCAGCTTTGGCAATAGCTAATTTTATAGCGATTAAACGCCTTGAATTTATAAATATTGAACAGGTGGAATAACTATGAATATAATTGAAGTAAAAAATCTTTCTCTCACCTTTGGAAAAACTGAAATTCTTAAAAATATAAATGTTGCCTTTGAAGAGGGAAAAATTCATGGGATTATCGGCAGAAACGGCAGTGGTAAATCTATGCTTATGAAATGTATTTGCGGTTTTATCAAGGCGACAACAGGTGAAATAGTTGTCTGTGAACAAATTGTAGGGAAGAATGTTGATTTTCCTGACGACATGGGAATTATTATTGAAACTCCGGGATTCATTCCCTATTATTCAGGATATAAAAATTTAAAGATCCTTGCTGGGCTTAACAACAAAATCGGCAAGGAAGAAATCTACAAAACAATTGAACGGGTTGGACTTGACCCGAAACTGAAACGCCACGTCAGAAAGTATTCT
>JAAZCB010000548.1 GCA_012513545.1 Clostridiaceae bacterium | reverse complement strand
CTGTTATAAAATATTTCAATATATTCAAATATATTAATTCTGGTTTCATGAATACTTAATATCCCAAATGCACAGCTGTCCAAAATAAAAAAAGGAAAGCAGTATTAATAGCCTGAAATCTTTGCTAAAATGAATAAAGCTAGCACGCTAATTCATTACAAACAAAGGAGATCAGGCTGTGAGTTTTAAAGATAACATATTCAGACAAATACTTCAAATCGTTCCGGGATATGATTTTGAAAAAGCTGTAAAACTTTATAATGGAGAGCATGCCTCAAAAGGCTTTACCTGTAAGGATCAATTAATCGCTATGCTTTTTGCTCAACTCTCAGGGCAAACAGGACTTAGGGGAATTGAAAACGGAATGCAGGCAAATCGTAAATCACTCTACCATCTGGGAGTTAAGAATATTAAAAGATCAACTCTTTCCTATGCCAACAGCAAAAGATCGGAAAAAATATTTGAAAGTCTTTTCAATGCCATGCTTTCAAAAACCCTTGATAAAAAAAGAAGTCATAAACTGAAGTTTAAGAACCCGCTTTACAGTGTAGACGCAACCGTAATTGATCTATGCCTCTCCCTTTATGATTGGGCACACTTCAGAAAGAAAAAGGGCGGAATAAAGCTTCATGTCAAACTGGATCACAAAGGTTACATTCCTTCATTCATAAAAGTAACAACTGCAAAGAAACATGAAGTAAATGTTCTTAAACAAATCAACTTTAACAAAGGAGATGTAGTTACCTTTGACAGAGGCTATGTGGATTTTAATCTTTTTGCAAATTATTGCAGTAAAGGGATTTATTTATAACAAGATTAAAATCAAATGCTGATTTTCGTGTATGCAAAAGAAACGATGTATCAAAATATTCAAATATATCCTCAGATCAGATAATTGAAATGAAAGGATTTTATACTTCCAGAAAATGCCCTCTTAAACTGAGAAGGATAAGGTCTAAAGATCCTGAAACGGGTAAGTTTATTGTGATTCTTACAAATAACTTCTCCTGGTCAGCAAAAACAGTAGCTGCTGTTTACAAGGAAAGATGGCAGATAGAAATATTTTTTAAGACACTGAAACAAAACCTTAAAATAAAAAGTTTTTTGGGAACCAGCCGAAATGCGGTAATGATTCAGATATGGATTGCCATGATTGCATATTTGCTGCTATGGAATCTTCAATATCTTTCACGAAGAAACTGGACAATACAATCACTTATCAGGCTAATTCCAGTAGTCCTTTTTTCAGATAAAAATATATATGATCTTCTTGATGATAAACCGCCTGAACGTAAAATAAAGCTCAACCCGGCATTACAATTGGAGTTGTTATGATTTATTTTGGACAGCTATGACAGTATATAAAAATATTACAGGTTCCGATAAGCTGCTCTGGAACATTTACGGTGCAGACGGGATCATTCTTGTCCTGATACTACATCTTTACCCGCTTGTTTATATCAACCTTCTTGGAAGCCTGGAACGGATGAATCCTGAACTGGAAGAGGCGGCCCAGATTTCCGGGTCAAGAATATTTTCCGTCATGAAGAATGTTACGCTGCCTCTCATGCTTCCTGCGAT
>JAAZCB010000547.1 GCA_012513545.1 Clostridiaceae bacterium | reverse complement strand
TTGTTGAATTATTATTAATGCTTACTGGTCAGGAGGAAGATCTATAATTTTTCTTTCACTTAGCATTCCGACAAGTTTTTCAAAGCTCAGGCCGTAACGGGATGCTATGTCTTTTGCATAACTCATTCCCTGAGGTACACCGGGAATAATTTTATAAGTTCTTTGTGCCGGGCTGAATTCATCAGTACTTTCCTTATTTTCCACTACACCGGAAATCAAGCTTACTACCTTGCTGTCGCCCTGTAGGTATGAATTCAGTTCGTCCAGTTTTTCAGCCAACTCATGGAAGTGTGTAGCAAAAATAGCCCTTGCTCCTAAGAGCTTCAGGGTCATTATTACCTCCCTTGAAATATACAGGCCTTCGTAAGGGCTGGTGCTTTGAAGGGATTCATTCAGCAAGATAAGGCTGTAAGGAGTTGCTTTCTTGAATATATCATTCAGACGTTTGGACTCTTCGCCAAGCCTGCCCATTCTGGTATCCGGTTTTTCTTCTACCGGGAAGTGGGTGTATATTCTGTCTACAGTACTTATGGAAGCCTTTGTACCGGGCACATAGATACCAAGCTGAAATAGCAGCTGGGCAAGTCCGATAGCCTGGGTATAGGTTGTCTTTCCGCCCTGATTCGGTCCTGTTAGGATAAATATCCTGCCATTATCCCCAATATCGACATCATTAGTAACGATTCTGCTTTCGAGACTGATTTCGGGATTATTGTAATGCATGCTTAATGCAAGATTAATATTAAAAATTCCACATATTTTGCATGCCCTGCTGCTCTTAGGCAATACTTCAGGCTTGCACATTATAAGTCCTGCGCTTTGGATGGTTTTGATCAATTTTACTGCTCCAAGGATAAAAATAATTTCAGGCTTAAGTCTAGATAAAAATCTCGAATTTATTTTTACATATTTTTTTGCGGCTTCTGCAATTGGCTTGCAGGCAGCAGAAGTAACATTGTTAAGCTCTTTGAAGAGGGCTACATGAAAAGGATTGGGGACTGTAACCAGTTGGTTGTGCTTAACTGTTTCCATTGGTTTGATATCAACTATGGGTGATATACCCGTGAAATCCTGGTGAGATTTTTTATTGAATAAGCGGTGTAGTAAAGTATTTTCTTTGAAGGGTTCTTCGTTAATTGATACAATTGTAAATTCCACAGGATTAAGCCTGGCATTGAAATTAACACCCAACGTTACACTCGAGATCTTTCTGAGTCCTTTCATAAGAGAGGGCAGTTCTTCAGATAGCGATACAAACTCAGTATCTTCGGCAATCTTTCTGATTCTGTAATGAAGGTTACGTAACCCGGAAGACTTAATGTTTGATTTTGAGGACTCAAAAACTGAATTCAATGCTTTGATGCAATATACATATGTATCAAGCTCCCCGACCCGGGATGCGGTTTCCTGCAAAAGAATATCATGATTACTTCTGTGATATGATATCAGTGACAGTTCATCCAGAAAAGGCATTATTTTTGTTAAGCTTTCTACAATTTCGTGATTTCTGAGCAAGTCATCAATAATGTCAAGACGGTAGTTAATTACATCGGTATTATCACTTAAGGCGGATAAAATAGTACCAATTGACATTACGTGCAAAGAATCTATAGTTAATGCTTTTGCAAGATTTCCAAGTTCAAGGTTTGCTACGATAAAATCATCCTCCGGAATAGTCTTACCCATTTCTCTGCCATTTTCACTGTCAGGCCAGAGTAAACTGAAGGTTTCCGGCGTACTGTACGACATCATAGACATTTCGCCCCTTTATGGTTTTTTAGGAAAAAACGAACTGGTATATCAATTGATATATATTATATAGCTTTTATAGTGTTGCTAACAAGTGCTTATATTACTTAAATGTAATTTATATGTAGAAAAATAGCGCTTTATATCAATAAAAAAAGATTTTTGTAGATTTTTTTATTTTGAGAATAAGAAGAAATTTTGTTAAGAAAGCTGATATAGTTCTAAATGAATATGTTCCAAACATATGTAAAATACATTTGGAAAAAAAACATAAAGATTATTAAATAGCTAACCGATATATTAAAAGCAGAATACATAACCATTTCTATTCTGTTATAGCACTATGAATTATTAACTTTGCAATTGGAAAGATATTAACTTCTTACCGAACTTTTGCACATATTATCAAATCTTTATACGCAAAAAGTCGGCAGATTTTGAATTTCGATAAAGCCAATATTAAGTAACCTGTTCCAAACCTTAATAAGTTCAAGGGTATTGCTAAATCAAGGCAATTAAATAATTACAAGAGGTGATATTAATGAGATTTGAGTTCTCTGACACTATTGCAGGCTATGTCAATAGTTTTGATGCTGCCCGCAGAGTTTTTACAATTAAGACATCTGACGGCAGGGAGTTTTCGGCAAAATTAACTTCCAATACTTTTGCCCGTATGGCCCGTAATCTGGGGGAGCCGTACTTTGATTGCACCGGGCACATTAAGGAACTTCTTGTACCCGGACAGTACATATTCGCTTACGGTATTTTCTATCCTCAGCAGGGAGGCCATTTCTTTGAAGTGAAAACTATTGATTTTCCAGGCAAGGGCTTGGAGAAATACCGCTTTGAAGAACCTGACTGGTGGAGCAGGCAGGCAAAGAGCATAGCTAACTTCTTTGTTAATGCACAATTTGGAGAAGGTAAGGAAATTGACTATCGCAACTATCGTACCACCATTGAACTTGGTGGAGCAAAAAAAGGAGACCATCGTCAGGAAACTGACACTATATCAAGGCTTGTTTATGGTTTTGCCTCTACATTCATGCTTACAGGGGAAGACATTTTTCTTGAGGCTGCCGAGAAGGGAACTGCTTATTTAAGAGATCACATGAGATTCTATGACACAGATGAGAATATTGTTTACTGGTATCATGGAATAGACGTGAAGGGTGAAAAAGAACATAAGGTCTTTGCTTCGGAATTTGGAGACGATTATGAAGCAATTCCCATGTATGAGCAGATTTATGCGCTGGCAGGTCCTACACAGACATATAGGATAAACGGCGACACTTCAATAATGAAAGACATTAAAATGACAATAGACTTATTCGACAGATTTTTCATCGACAGGGAAAAGGAAGGATACTTTTCGCACATTGATCCGATATCCCTTGATCCAAGAAGTGAAAGCCTGGGTAGAAACAGGGCCCGCAAGAACTGGAACTCTGTGGGAGACCATGCCCCAGCTTACCTAATAAACCTCTGGCTGGCCACTTACGACCCTAAATACAAGGATTTTCTTGAATATACTGCTGATTGCATTGAGAAGTATTTCCCCGATTATGACAACAGTCCGTTTGTCCAGGAACGCTTCTTTGAAGACTGGAGCCATGATAAAACCTGGGGCTGGCAGCAGGATAACGCTGTTGTAGGGCATAACCTTAAGATTGCATGGAATCTTATGAGAATAAACAGTTTAGTACCTAAAGACAAATACGTTGACTTTGCCAGAAAAATTGCGAAGATAATGCCTGAAGCAGGAATGGATGCCCAAAGGGGCGGCTGGTATGATGTAATGGAAAGAACTTTAGGGCCTGGTGAAGAGTTCCACAGGTTTGCATGGCATGACCGCAAGGCCTGGTGGCAGCAGGAACAGGGCATATTGGCATACGAGATACTATACGGAATACTCAAAGATCCTGAATATTTAAAATACGCAAGAGAGTCAGCAGCGTTCTATAATACTTATTTTCTTGACCATGACGACGGAGCTGTATATTTTAATGTGTTAAACAACGGACTGCCTTATCTTCTAGGCAACGAGAGGCTCAAAGGAAGCCATTCCATGAGTGGCTACCATTCTATTGAGCTTGCATACCTTGCAACAATATATACAAATCTTCTTAATACAAAACAGCCTGTCGATCTTTATTTTAAACCTTTGGAAAACGGCTTTTCGGATGGAGTACTGAGGGTTCAACCTGATATTCTTCCATCCGGCTGCGCGTATATATCTGATGTATGGATTGATAACAAGCCGTGGAGTAATTTTGATGCTCAAAAGTTTACCGTCCAGCTACCAAATCTTAATTACAGACCTAAAATAAAGGTGAGAATATCCCCTAAGTAGGGATTTGTTCAAACCTCGGGCTATGCAGCGCTTTAAAGGCTTCGGATTTTAAGTGATCACTGTATACGGTTAATTCAAAAATAGTGTAAAAGGACGTGAAGCATATGGAGATAAGGAGCTATTTGAAAGAAGGAACCACGATATTTGAACTTGATGGAAAGCTTGATGTAAATACCTCGCCGATGGCGCAGGAGCAGATAATGGCGTGCATCGTACCCGGGTGCAGGGTGGTTATTGATATGAAAAACTGTGATTATGTGTCCAGTGCCGGACTGAGGGTTTTGCTTGTTATTGCAAAGCAGCTTGCAAAGGTCGGAGGTTTCGGAGTACTTGCCCACGTTCTTGAGGAAGTAAAGGATGTTATGCAAATGACAGGCTTTGATAACCTCTTTAAATGCTATGACGACATAGAGCAGGCTGTATCTGCAGTGCAGAAGGGGGACAGGGTATGATACGTGTTGACACTTATCCGACTCACAAGTATGCAGATTTTAATCTGCGGACGGGAAAACCGATTCCCTTTGGTGCTACAATTGTTCCAGGAGGTATTAACTTTTCGGTGTATTCACGACATGCTGTGTCCTGTGAACTGGTTTTATTCAATAAACATGACAGGGAGCCTTTTGCCGTAATACCTTTTCCGGATGAATTCAGAATAGGCAATGTATTTACAATGATTGTTTTTGACCTTGATTATGAAAATATTGAATACGGTTTTAAAATGGATGGGGTTTTCAATTTCAATGATGGTCATTGGTTTAACCGGGAGAAAATCCTCCTGGACCCGTACGCAAAAGCGATAGGAGGAAGAGACATATGGGGAGAGGAGCCGGACTGGAGCAATCCTTATCAGTATCGTGGAAGGATTGCCTTTGATGATTTCGACTGGGGTGATGACAGGCCTCTTGAACTTCCGATGAGGGATTTGATTATTTATGAGATGCATGTAAGAGGCTTTACAAAGCATTCCTCCTCAGGAGTGAAATACCCCGGGACTTTTGCTGCCATAAGGGAAAAATCCCATACATCAGGGATTTGGGTGTGAACTGTGTAGAGTTAATGCCCATATATGAGTTTGACGAATTTGAGAACTCAAGAATATCTCCTGTCACAAAAGAGCGTCTTTTAAATTACTGGGGCTACAGTACGGTTGGATTTTTTGCACC
>JAAZCB010000546.1 GCA_012513545.1 Clostridiaceae bacterium | reverse complement strand
TTTGTCATGACACTGTTAATAATACGCGGCGTCCCCTGACAAAAGTTTGCTACGGCATGAACAGCAGCTTCGTCTATAATGCTGCGGGCAGCTCCGGCCAGTTCAATTCTTGAATAAATATAGTTTTTGGCTTCCTCCGGGGATAGTCCTTCATAGTTGTAGTGAATAACGATTCTCTGTTTAAGTGCCTCGTGTACGGGCTTTTCAAGGATTGAGCAAAGATACGGCTGACCGATAAGCATCAGTGTAAAGCAGTCAAGACTGTCAAATTGAGTGTTCATAAGCATTTTAATGTCCCTGAGTACATGAATGTTGAGATACTGACTTTCATCGATTGCTAATATAAATGTTTTTCGTTTTTCTTTAAGCAGGTTCAAGAGCCGTTCCTGTATGTTTCTGAACATTACGGATTTTTTAGGTCCGAATTCCAAACCTAATTCGTGGCAGAATTGTTGATAGAATTCAGTGACACTGACAGTTGAAAGGCATATATACGAAAGTTGATACAGGTTTGGATTTAAACTCTGAGAAAAGCACCGCAAAGTAAATGTTTTTCCGGAACCGGGCGGAGCTGTAAAAAGTCCTATTCCACGCGCGTTTTTAAGGTATTCAAGCCTCGACATCATTTGCTCATGATCCTTTGACTTAAAAGCATGATTTTCAGGAAGGGATTTGTCAAAAGGATTTAAAGTCATGCCATAAAAAGATTTAAACATTATCAAATTCCCCCATTTTTGAATAATCAATAGCATTTTGGTTATTGCGTTTAGTACGCCCGTTTTCAACACGGTTGGTTTTGCGAATAGGATATTTTCTACCCTCAAAGAAAATGTATGCATCCTGCATTCTGTCAGGGAAGAAACGTATTTCAACCTTTGAACGGATAAACTGCATAGGAACATCATAATAAACTTTATCAATGGAGATAGTCGAATCAAGGTTTACCTTTCTGGTAACCCGGTTCATAAAGCATTCATCAAGCCATTCCTTGCTTTTAGGAATCCTGACGTGGTTGATGCCTCTTTGATAGCGTTCTATTGGGGTTTCGCCGATCATCCTGTTGACAGAAGTGTTCCTTTCGCGGATTTTATCTGCAAGGAGACGGTTGAGTTCTTCAAGGGAGGAGACTGTAGAAGGGTCAAAACCGTAGAGCCATGATTCTTTAATGGTTTTAAAACTTCTTTCGATTTTGGCCTTACTGGCGCCGTCCTTAATAGGGGTATGCAGTTTGACAACACCAAGGAAACCACAAATCAGTGTTAGTTGTTCATTTGAATAAGTGGATCCATTGTCTAAATACAATTTTTTACAAATTCCATAGCGGGATATGGCTTCCTTAAGCACCAACTGAAAGTTGTATGCGTTATCATTGTAAAAGAAACGGGATCCTACAATCAGACGACTATGATCATCAATTAATTGAATCAGATAGGTTCGACGAGCTTTACCATTTTCATTAATATAGCAGGTATAGGATGTATCTGCTTGGTACATACCGCATGGATATTCTTCCTCAAATGCCTTACGATCCTTTTGATTTGGGTTGACTGCCGATTTTAAATTATTGTGTTTGATAAATCGTTGAATACTGGATAAGGAAACTTGATGCTGATTAATAAATCCGTCTTCAATAAGCTTTGTATAAATAAGTGTAGCATTGATACGGGGAAACATTTCCTTAAGTCTGTAGATTTCATTGATAGCATTTTGGTCCAATACTCTTGGCTGTCCTGAATCCGAGCGTTCTCTGGGCATTAAACCATCCATACCCTTTTTACGATAATATTCTTCTCACTTTTCAAGGGTCTTTGGATTGTAAACCATAACTTTACCATTTGGTAGTGTAAATGAATTTTTGGTGACCCTTCTGTAGTATGCGGTTTTTGTAGGGTCGGTAAAAGTAGCCTGTATCACCGGAGCAATAAGGGAAAACCTAAAATATGCCATATCAATGGCAGCTTTGTCATTAAATTTGCTTTTCATATTGTAATGCACCTCCAAAAAGCATCATAGTATGCAATTTCCAAGAGTGCTATTACTGGATTATGTAAAAAGGCTTTATTAACAACATGTAAAATTCAGGAAGTGTTAGAAAGTGCAGTTTTAGTCACTCCTTGAAGGAACGAGTGCCCGTTTTGAGCAAAAAACTGACGTAGGTCATTTGATGTGTTGAATTTAGGAATTGACAATAAGAACTCTGAAGAACTACGATAAATATCCTCAAGAATGCCCAACCAAAGTTTTTTGTGTTGAAGAAAGAGCAGCTTCCAGGCATAAAGCACGGAAACACTGATTTGATATTTTTCGCATATATCCTTGATTTTCATTTTTAAATAATAGTCTCTCAGAACGCTTAAGATAAAAGTTAAACTGTAAGAGCTATACGGAATAATTATCTCCGGAAGGATAGCGTGAGGGTGTTTACAGGAGGAACAAACGATTCTTGTAATATCTATTGTGTACGTAACTGTATCTTGATTTTCGTATGAAATCAGGTATCGAGTATATGAATCATGATAAGACCAGGTTGGATGCTTTGCACTGCAGTAAGGACAGACCAGCTTAATGAATGGAAGCTTATCTGGCGTAAAATCTTTCATAGATTCCAAAAATAAATCTTTTGCTGGCAATTTATTAAAATTTAACTTGCAAAACACTGCAAATAATCTTATCATAATTTTGTGAGTGTGCTTTCATAAGCATATCAGTGAGAGAAAGAGTGTTAAGCGGGCAAAGCAAAACAGGCTCTTTCTCTTTCTATATTATGATAATAAAATATACGTAAAGGTCAATAGCGTACGGCTTTATTGTGACAGATTTTTATGCAGATTATTTTCTCCAAAGAGGGGTCTAAGGAATTTAATTTTGACGTTTTGTTGAATTACCGGGGAAAAACAATTTGGTGTTCTACACTATTGAGAAAAACGGCTCAAACAGAGCTGGCAAAACCATAAACTGTAAGATAATTTGAAAAAGCTACAGGAAAATGATAGCTTTATGGCGAGTAGCTAGAATATTCACGGATTCAGGAATGCTACTAAATGTAAATTTTATACTTTTATAAGCTATAATTACAGTTTTGCACAAGGTTTTAGTAAGATATTTCCACATAGTGCCTTTGTATAGGGACATTCCCACAAAGATAAGATATTTGATTTTTTCCTTTGAAAAGATTTTCTTTTTCTCCGAAGCAAAAGACAAAGTATAAAAAGCTGTTTTGCTGGATAAAAAGGTGTAATTCTTAAAAGATGTTCTTTTTTATCCAGCATGGCAGAGCTTTTTATATTTTGTTTTTCTAAAGAGTAAAGAAGATTCTTTGGATGAAAAAAATAAAAGTAAGCGGCAAATAAAAAGCGTCTTATTACAAAAGCCCTAACATGTTACAATATGTTAGGGCTTAAAAATTTGAGTCTTAAAAGTTGTAAAAGTCACAGATTTTCGAAACTTTCGAAACTAG
>JAAZCB010000545.1 GCA_012513545.1 Clostridiaceae bacterium | reverse complement strand
GAATTTATCAATACCTTCACCGGTTTTTAAGGATACTTCAAAAACCGGTGATTTTTGATTAAGGGCGGTTATGCCCTTGTAAAAGCTCTCCCTGTTAAAATCCATATAAGGCATTAAATCAATTTTGTTCAGAATAATTACATCTGCAGCCTCAAACATTGAAATGTACTTATAGGGTTTATCATCTCCCTCAGGAACACTTGCTATAACCAGCTTTATGTTTTCGCCAAGATCAAACGCAGAAGGGCAAACAAGATTCCCCACATTTTCAATTAGTAAAAGTGTATTATCCTTTAACGCAAGACTTTCTACAGAAGATCTTATCATGCTGGCATCGAGATGGCAGCCTCCACCGGTATTAATTTGCACAACAGGTATTCCCAGTTTGTCAATCTTCTCGGCATCAATATTAGAAGCTATATCTCCTTCTACTACAGAAATACTGACCGTATTTATGAGCTCTTCAATCATCTTTACTATAAGACTTGTCTTACCTGCTCCAGGAGACGCCATTATATTTACAGCCGTAATATTATTCTTCTTAAACATTATCCTGTTTTCTGCCGCAATACACTCGTTTGCGCTCATAATACCTTTAAGGACTTTTATCTCCATATAATCCTCCACACCTACTCCACTTCAATACTATCAATATAAAACTCCCTGCCCACACCTGTAGGAAGTCCATAGTCTCCGCACACAGGGCAGTCATACCCTTTAGCCGGCTTATTATAAAGGCTGCCACAGGACCTGCACTTAAACTGTGCCGGAATCCTTTTAAAGACAAGTTTTGAACCATAGGCGATAGTACCCTCAGCCATTATATCAAAGTACATCTGGACAGATTCGTCAATTATAGTTGACAAATCGCCTATTACAAGCCTTATCTCAGTTATCTTATTAGCACCGGCTTTTTCTGCTTCATCAATACAGGTTTTTATAAGGCTTTTGGTAACAGCATACTCATGCATAAAAATCTCCTTATGACCTGTAATATAATGCACTAGGATACTTTGGCATTTTCCTTTTCCTCAGGAGCTACAGGTTTACCATTCTGGAGCTGGGTGCACTTAACCTTCTCTTTTATATAGGAAGCTGTCTGATGTTGTTCCTCCATATACAAGCACTTCTTTGGGCAAGCCTCAACACACACACCGCAAATAATACACTTGAACTTGTCTATTTCCCATGATTTTTCTTCTCTATTTACTTTTATTGCATCTGAGGGACATTTTTTTGCGCATATGCCGCAAAAAATGCATTTTTCTATATCTATTCCGCCCATCTGTCCCCTGGCATTTTTAAAACATTCCCTTCTATCATAAGGGTAGCGCCTTGTTGCAGGCTCTGAGAATAAGTTTCTTATAATATTACCAAACATATCAAACATGATTAATCACCTTTCTGTACAGCTTATACATGGATCTATTGTCAGTATCAGTATCGGTACATCTGCAAGCTGGCTTCCCGGGAGTATGTTTAAAAGGGATGCTATATTGGAGAAAGTAGGAGTCCTTACCCTTAGTCTCTCCAAATGCTTGGTACCATTTGCTTTAAGGTAGTACAGCACCTCTCCCCTCGGCTGCTCAACCCTTACTATTACTTCTCCGTTTGGAAAACCTTTAACCGGAGCACATATTTCTCCCTCAGGAATTTTCTCTATAGCCTGCTTAATAAGGTCAATTGACTGGTAGACCTCTTTCAGCCTCACAGCTGTTCTTGCATAAGAGTCTCCGTCACTCTCAACTACAGGTTCAAAATCAAGCTGACCATACGCAGCATATCCTGTAGTCCTCAAATCCTGTTTGATTCCGCTGGCCCTTGCCATTGGACCAACTGCACCAAGAGTATAAGCATCCTGCTTAGACAGAACACCTACTCCCACCAATCTGTGCTTTACAGTATAATCATTTAAAAACACAGCTTCAACTTTCTTTAAATCCTCATATATTTCATCAGTTATTACAGAAATTTTTATAAGCAGGTCTTTGGAAATATCTCTCCTGGTTCCCCCAATGTTATTACAGGATATAACAACTCTGGCACCAGCAGTTTCCTCCATAATATCCATTACCTTTTCCCTGTTTCTCCATATCTGCATGAACAGGCTTTCAAATCCAAAGGCATCGGCCAAAAGACCAAGCCATAAAAGATGACTATGAATCCTGTGAAGCTCTGCCCATATTACCCTCAGGAATTTTGCCCTTTCAGGCACCTCTATACCCATCAGAGACTCAATGCCCTGGCAGTAAGATAAAGCATGCATTACACTACATATTCCGCAGATTCTCTCAACTATAAAAACATTCTGTGTAAATTCCTTAACCTCGGTAAGTTTTTCAAGCCCTCTGTGAACATAACCTACTGCAGGAATAGCTTCAACGATTTTTTCATCCTCCATTACGAGCTTAAGATGAAGAGGTTCAGGTAATACGGGATGCTGCGGTCCAAACGGTATAATAGTTCTATTTGGCATCTTTTTTCGCCTCCCTCTTCTCAATAGTTATTTGCCCGCCTTTTGTCATAGGCGCATCGGGTGAATCTTCCGATAATAGTAAATGTCCGCCGTAGTCTATGGCTATATTGGCTATATTTAGCCCAAACAGTTCTTTCATTTCATTCTCCACAAGAAGAGCACAGAAATATATTTTCGAGATGCTGGGAATCTCTTCTTCACGGGTCACTGTAATTTTATAATTCTTTAAAGTAAGCTCCTTGTCAAAATGATAGTAGATATCAAAGCTTCCATTTCCCAAATCAACACAGGTAGCAGTTACAAACCTGTATCCGTCATATATCATTTTCTGAACTTTCCCAAGGAGCATCCCTGTTGATGTTTCAGTTACATTTTCTATCATAAAAGCCTCCAGAATTTAAATTGAATTTGCATTTTTAATATCGGCAGACTTCTCCCCCATTTTATCCATAGCCTTCACAATTCCGTCAATAATTGCCTCAGGCCTTGGACAACAACCCGGAACATATACATCTACAGGAATAACTTTGTCTATACCGCCTATTACATTGTAGCATTCCTTAAATATTCCTCCTGTACAGGCACAGGCTCCGACAGCCACAACAGCCTTCGGCTCAGGAATCTGATCGTATATATTCATTAGAACCCTTTTATTCCTGTTATTTACAGAACCGGTCACAACCAGAACATCTGCATGCTTTGGGTTTCCCACATTAATTATTCCAAAACGTTCAACGTCATAAAGTGGAGTCAGGCATGCAAGGGTCTCAATATCACATCCGTTACAGCTGTTGCAATCAAAGTGTATAACCCAGGGAGACTTCTTTCTTGACTTATTTAATATACCCATTTACATCACCCCGCTAAAACTTAAATATAACCATATAATATTTGTCAAAGCAGCACCAATGCCACCAATCCAGGTTGCCTTAAGCATCCATCTCCAGGTAACCCTTGCACTTATATTGTCAATAACAAGTTCAAGACCAAAGCTTGCCAGTGCTATTAATATTCCTACCCATATCGGCTTTGCAAAAAACAATGTTATTAGCCCTAAAAGCAGCACGAGATCATACCAGTGCGTCAGTTCAATTATTGCCAGCTGAGGACCAGAAAATTCGGTAGTTAATCCCTTAATCAATTCCTGGTGTCCATGGTGCGAAGTAGACAGGTCAAACGGTGATTTACGAAGTTTTATTGTCAACACATACAAAAAAGCAAAAAACACCAGCGGCAGATGAAATAACAACGGTGACGAGTGATTGAAGATGCTTTCAATCATAAAACTCTTTGTTGTCAGGTAGATTCCCACTACCATCAGCAGAAGTACCGGCTCATATGACATCATCTGAATTATTTCTCTCTG
>JAAZCB010000544.1 GCA_012513545.1 Clostridiaceae bacterium | reverse complement strand
AGCTTTAGTTCTTGGAATAATCTGGTGTACGATTAAAATGTACACCCAACTTCAGTGGCGTTTTGACAAATTATAATCATAATAATATAATTAATACTATATGATATTTATCCGCACTATTAGTCGCAATGATTGCCACTCTTTCGAAATACCATATGTTCTGTAACATACATTTTGTATTGATTTTTCCAATATCATGGCAGGTGTTTTCCCTGTATTCAGATCATGTATACTAAGAGAATTAATTATGATACAGGGGAATTGTGAGGAGGAGTTTTGTTTGAATAATCCTATCCGTTTGTTTTGTATAGTCATGGCTGCAGTGATGGTGATTGTTTCGGGAGGTGCAGTAGTTCTAGCCTCGTCATTCGATATGTTATTTAATATTTATACAGTTTCAAACACTTCTGCAGATACCCTTTACGGGACTGTACCGGTAGAATTCAATACAATGATTTATGGACAAAGTGCTGATGAACTAAAATATGCAAAAATATCTTCTGTGGAGATTTATGACAGATATGACAAGCTTATACACAAAGAATTTTATTTACATAAGACTTCAGAAATTGAAGAAGGTTCATCAATTCAATATCCGTACTATGTATCGGATAGAATAATTGCTGACTTTGAATATGGGCAGAAGTATCAGGCTTATATAGAAGTTAACAAAAACGGCAAAAAAATCAGAGAATACCGTGAATTTGACGTAAAGCCATCGTTGACTTCTCCAACGAACATTAATCTTGAAATTTCGGATATGGGTAATAATGCCTATGACCTTACATGGTCGGGCGTTCCGGGTGCAGATGGCTATGTCATATATGCAAATGACAGTGACGGCATCTATTTTGGAGGCTCAAACAATAATAATTACTGCGTCTCAGTAACCAAACCGGATTATTTTCTCGACTTTGAACAGCTTAGAGCTTTATTCGGTTTACGGAAAAGCTTTAATGCATATATTTATGTAGCTGCATATTCCAGTAACGGGTATTTTAAAGTAGTAGGCCGCTCAGAAGTAAAGCGGGTTTATATCAGTGAATATTCCGGTTATAGTTCACTGAATGCCGCTGATATTAGTATATCCACCAGTGAAAATTCTGGAGTTTCTGGTGAATACGACAATGTGTCAGTACTAGATGTAAAGGAAGAACCAGGTGTTCAGATTAAAGAAGTATTTATTAATGGAGACATGATGACAGGCTTCCTGCCAGAGATAAGGAACTATACGATTATACTTCCCGGTGGAACAAAGAATGTTCCGGTGGTTAATGCAAGTCCTCTAGATGAAGGCTGCTCCGTGTATATTTCCAATACGGATGTTTTGCCAGGTACTACGAGAATAAGGGTCAATTCACACGATGGCAACAAGGCAGGAGAATATGAGCTGAACTTTATGGTTGCAAAAGGAAGGCCGGGACTTTTGAGTTCGATTACACTTTCGCAAGGGATATTGTCACCGCCTTTTCAGCCGGAAATCTCCTCATACAGCGTCATATTACCCCAGGGCAATAATGTGCCTGGAATATCTGCTGTTCCTTCAGACGGCAATTCAGTTGTGGAGCTGATTCAGGCCGGACAGGTTCCCGGCAAAGCACTGATAAATGTTAAATCTGAAGAGGGGTCGTTGCTAAACACATATTCCTTAAATTATAAGCTTTCTGGGGGGAATTCTATTTCCATGGAATTGGTAATAACAGTTGTTTCATCTGTTACAGCGGTATTTGCAGCTATTATGTCGATTATCTTTTACAGAAGAATGAAAAAGTTTAAAAGTAGGATTGATGAAAGTAAAAATAAGTAGAAGAATTAGTGTGATTTTATACCCTGTCAGTATATTTAAAGATGAATAATCCATCTGCTATTCATATTATTTCTTATTTCCTGAGGTTGGATTTCAATACTTAAAATATACATTAGGAATATTTTTAAACCCCTTGAATTGATGATAAATTATCGGTATAATTGTTACTAAACGCGCGTTCATGAGTTTGGACAAATCAGGGTGATTCAGCTTGATTGACTGGAGTATAATGAATTAGCTTAAAGGTTTTGTTTATAACCATAGAGATAACTTCGACTAGAGTCCTTATTAGCCTTGGAAAATTCCGAGGATATTTTTATGAAAGGATTTTATGACATCTTACAGCCTGTAATTAGGAGTTCATTTCCACTTTGGGTTGAGCGGCGTTTCAAAGGCTTCGCCTTTGATATTAATCAATTAAAGCATATTAAACCGGTTATGATTCTTTGCCCGGAATCAGACTGTATAATATATGGAATTCCGGTTTGTTATATCTGTGGTGGTTCACAGGTAAGCTTTACTTTATGAACAGTCAGATAACACTTATAATAACAATATATAAATTTAAGGAGGCAGTAAGATGAAGTTTGGTTTTTTTGATGATGCTAACAAGGAGTATGTTATTACGGTACCGACTACTCCATATCCGTGGATTAATTATCTTGGTACACAGGACTTTTTCTCTCTTATTTCCAACACAGCAGGAGGCTATTCCTTTTACAGGGATGCCAGATTGAGACGTATTACAAGATACAGGTACAATAATGTGCCTATTGATGTTGGAGGACGGTATTTCTACATATTCGACAATGGCGATTTCTGGTCCCCGGGCTGGTCACCTGTAAAGAAGAAGCTTGACAGCTATGAATGCAGGCATGGTCTTGGCTATACAAGGATAACCGGAAAGAGAAACGGTATCAGCACTGAAGTTACCTTCTTTGTGCCTCAGAACTACAATGGCGAAGTGCAGAAGGTAGTTATCAAAAACGAAGGCACCGAGAGCAAAAAGATTAAAATATTCTCATTCCAGGAGTTCTGTTTATGGAATGCTTATGACGATATGACAAACTTCCAGAGGAATTTCAATACCGGGGAAGTTGAAATTGAAGGCTCTGTAATATACCATAAAACCGAGTACAAGGAACGCAGGAACCATTATTCCTTCTATTCTGTAAATGTCCCCATCAGCGGATATGACAGTGACAGGGAAAGTTTCATAGGACAGTATAACGGTTTTGAAGCTCCTCAGGCTGTTGTTAACGGTAAGTCCAATAATTCCGTTGCCGATGGCTGGTCACCTATAGCTTCACACAGCATTGACATAGACTTGAAGCCCGGTGAGCAGAAAGACCTGGTATTTGTTTTGGGTTATGTTGAGAACAAACAAGAGGAAAAGTGGGAGTCAAAAGGAGTTATCAACAAAAAGAAAGCATACGACATGATAAGCATGTTCAAGACTTCCAATGATGTGGACAAGGCATTGGCGGAGTTGAAAGAATACTGGGATGCACTCCTTTCAAAATATACTCTTGAAACACATGATGAAAAGCTCAACCGCATGGTTAACATATGGAATCAGTATCAGTGTATGGTTACCTTCAATATGTCCAGAAGTGCTTCTTACTTTGAATCCGGTATAGGAAGAGGTATGGGCTTCAGAGACTCAAATCAGGATCTTCTGGGTTTTGTTCATCAGATACCCGAAAGGGCGAAAGAAAGACTTCTGGATATTGCTGCCACTCAGCTTGAGGATGGTGGAGCATATCACCAGTATCAGCCTCTCACCAAAAAAGGCAATAACGAAATCGGCGGAGATTTCAATGATGACCCCTTGTGGCTTATACTTGCAGTTGCTGCCTATATCAAGGAAACCGGAGATTACAGCATTCTTAAGGAGCAGGTTCCGTTTGACAATGACCCTGCCAAGGCAGATACAATGTTTGAGCACCTTACCCGCTCCTTCTACCATGTTGTGAATAATCTCGGACCACATGGCCTGCCGCTTATAGGAAGGGCAGACTGGAACGACTGTCTGAACCTCAACTGTTTCTCAAATGTTCCTGATGAGCCATTCCAGACTACTACCAGCAAGGACGGCAAGGTTGCTGAATCAGTTATGATAGCAGGTATGTTTGTATTTATAGGCCATGATTATGTAAAGCTCTGCGAGCATATGGGCCTTAACAGTGAAGCACAGAAGGCAATAGGACACATAGAGAAAATGAAAGAAACCATAATGGCTCACGGCTATGACGGAGAATGGTTCTTAAGGGCCTATGATGATTTCGGAAAGAAGATAGGCAGCAATGAAAATGAAGAAGGTAAGATATT
>JAAZCB010000543.1 GCA_012513545.1 Clostridiaceae bacterium | reverse complement strand
TTGTTATAAATGCTGGTTCACAGGTTGTACCTGGAAATGAGACACTTAAACTCAATGTTTCTTGCAGTGAAGGATATTTGTATTCAAGAGATATAAATGTTGAAGTTCAGGAGGCAAAGCCTGTTTATAACTTTAATGTGCTTGATATGCTGGGCAGGGCGGAAGACGGAAAGGTTATTAAAATATTTGTAAGACCAGGTTCTATTGTGTCGCAAACAATAAGTATTTCAAATGATGGTGTTGGAGGTGTTGGAGGAATAGACATTCAACCTGTTGAAAAACTCCCATGGATATCCATGACAATATCCGGCCTTAATGAAAATAGTATTCCAAATGAAAGCGGTACAGATGAATATGGGCCATTTGCAACAGACTTGAATGAAAATGTGGCCGGAAATCAAAAAGAACAGAATTCTATGGCATATATTACGCTTAATTTTGCCCCCGATGAATATGTAAGGCCGGGTGTATATGAAGAAAGCTTGAATATTTCAACAGCTACTAGTAATGAGAGTGTTCCTCTTATTATAAATGTAGGTCATGCAAATATTGGTTCTGTGAAGCTTAGAATAGTTGATAAGAAGGGTAATGCTGTTTTGAATCCTTCAGTATCACTTATAGGACCGATATCAGATTGGGAAAATCCCGTGGGGCATTCGGTATACTATGGAGAAGAGGAAGCAAATAACATTTTTAGCTTTGATAATATTCCGGCAGGTATCTACACGGTAAAAATCAAAGCTGAGGGCTATCTCAATTATAGTGGTAGCCTTAAGGTAGAAGCCCTTATAAACGAAACAATAAATAATATTACACTTGAAAAGGATTATAGTTCATCTGATGAAATAATTAGTAATTTAAAAAAACGCATCCAAGCATCTACAAAAGTTGACAAAAAAGCTGCCCATGATGTATATTTTGTGAATACTAAAAATACAGAAAAATTTTATGCAGTTGAATTTTTCATAAAGGGTTCACCTGAGGATATTCTTGAAAAGGAGATTGATATTGATAAATACTCAGGAAATTATGCTTATATCGTTCCAAATCGAAATGTTATCAGGGATAACAGAAGATTTGCTTCTTACCCTGAAATTCAAATAGAAAACATATCAGGTTCTGGGTATGGGGATGGATTTGAGATAACCGGACCTTTGAAAGTGAGAATAGGAGATATAGAAAAAATTGATTTCAGTAAAACAACAGTTTTTGACTATACAATATTTATTACAGATAAAAGCGATCCGGATTATACAGAGGAAGATATAGTGCTAGAAATTCCTGTAAGAATTAATGTTAATTATATACTTGAGGATAACAGTCAGTATGAATTAATTGACGGTGAATTATATAGCAGGGAATTTCTCAGGGAATATATGGATTGCTATGAACCTGAATTAGCAAATAGTCTGTCTTCTTTAGTTACGTCCTTCGTATTAGATAACAAATATGTAAAAGCAGACGAAGCAATTGATGCAAAACTGAATTTTTTCAATGTGGACGAGAGCAAAGAAATCAGTAATCTAAGAGTAACACT
>JAAZCB010000542.1 GCA_012513545.1 Clostridiaceae bacterium | reverse complement strand
TAATAAAAAAAGAGTGGGGAGGCAATTATAATGAAAATTCTTGGAAATGTAATGGAACAAGTAATTAAAAGAAATCCAAACGAACCTGAGTTTCATCAGGCAGTACAAGAGGTTCTTGAGTCTTTGGAACCTGTTGCAGAAAAAAATCCTCAATGGGTGCAGGCTGGAATATTCGATAGAATAGTTGAGCCGGAAAGACAAATTATATTCAGGGTTCCCTGGGTTGATGACAATGGCAAGGTTCAGGTTAACAGAGGCTTCAGAGTTCAGTTCAACAGCGCAATTGGCCCTTACAAGGGTGGTTTGAGATTCCATCCGTCTGTTTATGTAGGTATAATAAAATTCCTTGGTTTTGAACAAATCTTCAAGAACTCACTTACAGGGCTTCCTATGGGTGGAGGCAAAGGCGGAAGCGATTTCGATCCTAAAGGTAAATCAGACGGAGAAATTATGAGATTCTGCCAGAGTTTTATGAGTGAGCTCTTCAGACACATAGGAGAAAACACAGATGTGCCTGCAGGAGATATCGGTGTTGGCGGACGTGAGATTGGCTTTATGTATGGTATGTACAGAAAAATCAGAAATGATTTTACAGGAGTATTAACAGGTAAGGGTTTAACATGGGGCGGAAGCCTTGCAAGAACCGAAGCAACAGGATATGGCCTTTGCTACTTTATGGAAGAAGCAATGAAATCAATCAAGGGCAAGTCCTTCAAAGGTTCGACAGTTGTTGTTTCAGGCTCAGGTAATGTTGCAATATATGCTACTCAAAAAGTTCACCAGTTAGGTGGAAAGGTTGTAGCATTAAGTGATTCCAACGGATACATTTATGATGCTGAAGGAATTAAGCTTGAAACTGTTCAGAGAATCAAGGAAGTTGAAAGAAAAAGAATCAGCGAATATGTTAAATTCCATCCGAATGCACAGTATTTCGAAGGCTGCTCGGGGATCTGGAATGTTAAGTGTGATATAGCTCTTCCAAGCGCTACACAGAATGAAATTGACGAAAAAGCTGCAAAAACACTTGTTGCAAACGGATGTTTTGCTGTAGGAGAAGGTGCTAACATGCCATCAACTCCGGAAGCAATAGAAGTTTTCCTTAAGAGCGGAATTGTTTTTGGTCCTGCTAAGGCTGCTAATGCAGGTGGTGTCGCAACTTCAGGACTTGAAATGTGCCAGAACAGCATGAGATATTCCTGGACATTTGAAGAGGTTGATGCTAAATTGAAGAATATAATGGTTGATATATATAAGAATGCAAGTGCAGCAGCAAAAGAATACGGTCAGGAAAACAACCTGGTTGCCGGTGCGAATATAGCCGGATTCCTTAAAGTTGCACAGGCAATGTACGCACAGGGAGTAGCATATTAATATTGACATATTGGTTAATGCTTTGAAAGTAAGGAAGGCTATAGAAAATGTGGCCTTCCTTTTTGTAATTTACAGCAAATGGGGAATAATAATTCTTAACAGTTTCATAATTTTTATTTTGCATATCACACTTAATTCAGATATAATTAGACATCATATTTATGTTAAAAGGAGAGGTTAGTTTGAATAATGAGCTGATACTGGTTCTTGATTTCGGAGGCCAGTATAATCAACTGATTGCAAGAAGAGTAAGGGAAGCGAATGTTTACTGTGAGGTTATCCCTTATAACTCTTCAATTGATAGAATAAAGGCAATGAATCCAAAGGGAATCATTTTTACAGGGGGACCGGCAACTGTGCTTGACCCGAAGGCACCGTTCTGCGACAAGGAAGTTTTCAGCCTTGGTGTACCGGTGCTTGGTATCTGTTATGGAATGCAGCTGATGAGTTACATGCTTGGTGGAACTGTAGAGAAGGCAAGTCAGCGTGAATACGGCAAGGTGAATATTAAGCTCAACAATAACAGTGCACTATTTAAAGGCATTGAGGAAGACACCACCTGCTGGATGAGTCATACTTATTATGTTAATAAACTTCCCGAAGGCTTTGGAAGCTGTGCAAGTTCTTTGAACTGTCCTTCCGGAGCTATGGAAAACCTTGAAAGGAAGCTGTATGGCGTACAATTCCACCCAGAGGTGGTGCATACACCTAAGGGAAGGGACATACTGAATAATTTTCTTTTTAGTATTTGTGGCTGTTCAGGGGATTGGAAAATGTCCTCCTTTATTGATCAGTCCGTTAAGGCTATCAAGGAAAAAGTAGGTGACAAGAAAGTACTGTGTGCCCTATCGGGTGGTGTTGATTCATCTGTTGCTGCCGTGTTGATAAACAGGGCTGTCGGCAAGCAGCTTACGTGTATTTTTGTTGATCACGGGCTTTTGAGGAAAAATGAAGGAGATCAGGTTGAAGAGGTTTTCAGAAACCAATATGACATTAACCTGGTCAGAGCAAATGTTGAAGAACAATTCTTAAATAAACTGTCAGGTGTTACAGACCCTGAAGCAAAGCGCAAGATAATTGGAGAGGAATTTATAAGGGTATTTGAAGCAGAGGCTAAAAAGATTGGCACTGTTGACTTCCTTGTACAGGGTACTATTTATCCTGATGTAATTGAGAGCGGTCATGGTGATGCGGCAGTTATAAAGAGCCATCATAATGTCGGCGGGCTTCCGGAGCATGTTGATTTTAAAGAGATAATAGAACCTTTGAGAAACCTTTTTAAGGATGAGGTAAGAAAAGTCGGGCTTGAGCTTGGTATACCTGAGTCAATAGTAATGCGTCAGCCATTTCCAGGACCGGGTCTGGCAATAAGGATCATTGGCGATGTTACTTATGAAAAGCTTGAAATACTAAGAGAGTCCGATCATATATTCAGAGAAGAAGTGAAAAAAGCAGGTTTGCAGAAGGAGATTAACCAGTACTTTACAGTGCTGACAGGGATGAGAAGTGTAGGCGTTATGGGTGATGAAAGAACTTATGATTATACACTTGCGTTAAGAGCTGTAACAACAACAGACTTTATGACTGCCGATTGGGCGAGAATTCCTTATGACGTACTGGAAAAGATTTCTAACAGGATAGTTAATGAAGTTAAGCACATTAACAGGATTGTTTATGATATAACAAGCAAGCCTCCTGCAACAATTGAATGGGAGTAGATTAATATGCAGGAGATACAAATAATTCTAAACCAGATTTTAATGCTTGCAGTCTTAGGTCTTATAGGATATTTTGCAGGCAAGAAGGGATATTTGCCTGAAGATACAGGTAAAATCCTTTCGAGGGTTGTAGTTAAGCTCACAGCCCCGGCGCTAATT
>JAAZCB010000541.1 GCA_012513545.1 Clostridiaceae bacterium | reverse complement strand
TGTTAAATCCGGGCAATATCAGATCAAATGCCTGCTTTTTACTTCCGTGTAAACAGAATTACCGGGTTAAACGCATTCAGATTTTAAAAAAATTTTGCAATTATTTTAAATACATTTACCCGTATTTTTGGGCACTCAACTGCGAATAACATGTTGGTAAGGTTATCTTTAGGTTAATATAGCATTATAAAAGCGTCTTCTCAAATACCCTTAATCTGAAATCATAAACTACATCAAGAAATAATTATGAGGTTCGTTGACAAAAAGCAAAAACTTGATTATCTGATCGAACTTATTAGAACAGAGAAAACTGGTAAAGCCGAACAATTAGCTGAGCGGATTTATGTCTCGAAACGCACATTAGAGCGCTATTTGAGTGATTTGCGAGAAATTGGATACAAAATTAGCTTTTGTCAAGCAGGAAAACATATTTTATAATTGAGGAACTATAGAGAATGGCGGTATAACGCCATTATATGGCGGAGGATAAAAGATACATTTGGGAAATATTAAAATAAACTAAAATCATAACCAAATGAAAGCACTTAATTACATGGCAATTGGCTCAATAATTGGAGTTGGCCTTCTAGTGGGTTCCTGTAAAAAGGACATTAGAACATTCGAAAACGTTAGAACAACAAGCAATCAGGAATTTAAAAGTTCTGAAGATTCTCTTAATGGCGAATATGTTGAGATGGTCTAATTAAACTGGACAGAAATTTGTTAACTTTAAAATTTCTGAACCATGAAAAGATCAAGAAGAACATTTAGTGCTGAGTTCAAGGCCAAAGTTGCTATTGAAGCGATCAAAGAGGTGAAAACCGCATCTGAGTTAGCTCAGATTTACCAGGTCCATCCTAATCTGATAGGTCTATGGAAGAAAGATTTCCAAATGAATGCCGCGAAAGTTTTTGATAGTGGCAAAGAAGAGGCCGAACAAATCCGAAAGCTTGAAAAGGAAAAGGAAGAGCTAATCCAGCAGATTGGTCAATTGACTGTAGACAATAATTGGTTAAAAAAAAAGGTTCTATGATTCCGTTGGAAATGCGCAAGGGATTAATAGAGACCAGTGATAATCAGATGAGTATCTGTAAGCAATGTGAGTTGTTAAATGTATCGCGCAGTACGCTTTATTATACACCTTCAAAGGCCTCGGATAAGGATTTGGAGATTATGCAGAAACTTGATATGCTATACCTGGAGGACCCAACCCGGGGAACCCGCAGAATGGCCAGGGAGCTTAGAAAGCTCGGGTACGAAACTGGTCGCTGTCATGTCCGGAGTTTAATGCGTATCATGCGTTTGAAAACGGTTTATTGCATGCCGCGCACAACAATTTCAGATCCGGCTAAGTACAAGTATCCTTATCTGCTGCGTAATCTGAGAATTGATCGGCCAAATCAGGTATGGTCATTGGATATCAGCTACATTCCTATGCCCAGAGGATTTATGTACTTACTGGCAATCATGGATGTTTACAGTCGTTTTATTGTTGGCTGGAGCTTGTCAAACACCATGGAATCCGAATGGGTGGTGAATACTTTAAAAGTATCTATAGCTCAATATGGCAAGCCTGAGATCATCAACTCCGATCAGGGCAGCCAGTTTACTTCTGACGAGTATGTGAGTTTTGTCAAGGATCTTAAAACGGTAAAAATATCAATGGATGGAAAAGGAAGGGCAATAGACAATGTTTACATTGAACGATTCTTCCGAACCATAAAATATGATAAGATTTACCTGGAACGACCAGAAACCGGAAACGAATTGTACTCGGTTTGCAAACAGTTTATTAACTACTACAACGAAAGACGGGATCATTCTTCCATAGGGAATGTGCCGCCAATAAAGGCTTGCAGGAGGGCTGCATGAGTTGTCAACAAATCAGGGAAGTTATGAGTCTCCCCCCAGACCCCCCTCATGTCAACAATAACAATTATATTTGTTTAAAATATTGTCCAAAGGGATTAGACCATCTCAATGTCGATTCTGTTTACATTACTAAAGATGGCATTGTATACACATACTATTTCAATAACGTTAAAATGAAGACAATTGATTTCAATCCTGAAATTACAAGTGAAGCTAGCAATACCGATGATTTTACTTTTATCATTCCCCAATTTAATCAGGATAGTTCAATTTCAGGAATTATTATCAGACAATTTTCTGATAAAGAAGGGTATATTGCATTTGGGAAATCGATGGATGCAGAATTTGAGGATTATGTAAATTTCAGGGATGTTGTTATCAATTATGCCATTCAGAATGGTGTAATTGCGGAATATGAGAGCACAGAAACAGTGCCAACAAGCTTTGTTACATGG
>JAAZCB010000540.1 GCA_012513545.1 Clostridiaceae bacterium | reverse complement strand
TCTTCCCTAAATCACCCATTGAAGATGATGTAGAGTTTATACAGCATGCGCTAAAGTATAACCTTCTTTTAGTCCCCGGAAGAGGCTTTGGATATCCTGGACATTTCAGAATGGTTTACTGTGTAAGTATGGAAACAATTAAAAATTCATATACAGCATTTGAGTCCCTTGCAAAAGATTTTAAACTTATTTAGTTTTAAATATATGATTTATGGTTTATCGCCCCTGAAAAATTATTTTGCTTCGAATATTTATATACAGGACAATTAAACCTTCATATAAAAGGAGTGATTTGTTTATGGTTTTACCTGGTCTTTTAAAGAAACGCACTGACAGGTTAAGGCTTGCAGCGTCAATTGTTACTACAGTACTGCTGGTATCATTTTTATATGTACTTTCCTATTCAGCACAGGTTATAATCGGGGACGTTGACGGAAGTGGAAGAGTAGACTCTACTGACTATGCCGCATTAAGAAGGTATATACTGGGAATTTCCTCGTTCTCAAATGAAAACGGTAAAATCTCAGCAGACGTAAACGGAGATAACGCTATAAATTCAACCGATTACACAATTATGCGAAGGTACATTTTGGGGATTATAACTGAATTCCCTGTTTCTTCACAGCAGCCGACGGTAAAACCTTCACCTACTATACCCCCAAAAACCGGAAACGTTACATATACACTTGTAAAATCAGCAAACCCTACTTCAGATGAACTTGATGCATACCAAAAGATTGAAACAGCCATGAATACAGCGATAAACTACTATAATACCTATACTACAGTAACGAAACAACTCACTATATCCTATGTTCCCTCTGTTTCAACGGCAGACGGCAATATTAACGGTTCCATAAGGTTCGGTTCCAACCGCAGCTACATGAACCACATTACTGCAATGCATGAAATTGCCCACACCCTAGGTGTAGGAACCTCAGGTAAATGGCGCGAACTGGTTGTAAACGGAGTTTATACCGGAACCAATGCAAAAGAGCTGTTAAAGCAGCTCACAGGAGACAATAATGCAGTATTAAAAGGTGATGGTACTCATTTCTGGCCTTACGGTCTTAATTATACCAGTGAGGTTAAGTCGGACAATGATCTTGTAATTCATTGCAAACTGGTTAATGCAATGAAAAAAGACGGTTTATAAGAAAAGCAAGTTCAAAGGGAGACTTTTTACAATAAAGTCTCCCTTTAAAATTACCATTTCACGAAGCTTTTTTATTACAGCACATAAGCTTGACATCGAATTGTTCCGGTATTATAAATGTTTCCACTAATTGTCAAGACACCTCATAATGAATCTCTCAAAGGCCTGTAGTCCTGCAGGAGTTTGCTTGAAAACACCTGAGCACTCCAAAACTTCTGCAAATTTTTGTCCTAATGCTTCTTTTATTACTTTTTCAGCTTC
Source organism: Clostridiaceae bacterium (assembly GCA_012513545.1). The sequence goes on along the minus strand of JAAZCB010000540.1, from coordinate 823 downwards.
ATGCTGGCAGAGTTTTGTTCCATAGCTTGAAACAAGACTTTCAACCCACGTGGCGTGCTTTTTAATCTCCTCAATTTCAAAGGATCTTTCCTTGCTGCTTTTACCTGTTAAAACATCCATGACCAATGCCATTTCCGATTTTAAACGGTCCGGTAAAATAGCCAGACCCATTACTTCAATTAGGCCTATGTTTTCCTTCTTGATATGATGCAGATGCGGATGCGGATGAAATATACCGTCAGGATAGTCTGTACTTGTACGGTTATTTCTCAAAGTCAAATCAAATACAAACTTGCCCTCATGATTTTTTCTGGCTATAGGCGTTATTGTATTATGAGGAATATCACTTGAAAATGCAATAATATCCACACTTTCATCACTATAATGCCTCCATAGCTTAAGAATTTCGTTTGCCAGAGCCATTATTTCATCCTTTTTGCAGGAAACAAGCCGTATTATTGACAACGGCCATTTTAGCATTTGAATTTCTGTATTTTTATACCTTGGGTGAACATATTTCTTAAGTACTTCAGCCTTTTCCACAGGAAAAACATGCCGGCCTCCCTGGAAATGGTCATGACTTAGTATGGAGCCTCCAACTATAGGTAAATCCGCATTAGAGCCAATAAAATAGTGAGGAAACTCCTCAAGAAATTCTATTAGCCCTTCAAAGGTTTTAGATGAAATTTTCATAGGGCGGTGCTCTTCACTGAATATTATGGTGTGCTCATTATAATATGAATAAGGTGAGTACTGCAAATACCACTGTTCATCCGAAATCGTAATTGGTATAACCCTGTGGTTGTTTCTTGCAGGATGGTTC
>JAAZCB010000539.1 GCA_012513545.1 Clostridiaceae bacterium | reverse complement strand
CCTGACCTTTGGTTATAATCAAAAACCGATTTTTCAGAAGTTGTGTTTTTCGATCGATAAAGGCGATTTTCTGGGGGTTATCGGACCGAACGGATCAGGAAAAAGCACCCTTGTCAAACTTATTTTAAACAGCATCAAACCTCAGGGTGGCAGTATTAAAATTTTAGGTAAAAGTATTGATCACTTTGATAAATGGAATAAAATAGGATACGTGCCTCAAAAGGCAAATTCCTTTAATAAGAGTTTTCCTGCCACAGTTGAAGAGGTGGTTGGAGCTAATCTGTTTAGCCGGATAGGCCTTTTTAAAAGGATTAAGAAGGAGCACAGAGAGCTTGTATATGAGGCACTTAATACTGTGGGCATGCAGGATTATGGTGACAGACTTATTGGAGACCTGTCAGGAGGCCAGCAGCAGAGGGTTTTTATTGCAAGGGTACTGGCAGGAAAGCCTGAAATCATGATACTAGATGAACCTACTGTCGGAATTGATGCAGAAACTGAAGGCGCATTATATTGCCTGCTCGGTAGTTTAAACAGTGAGCTCGGTATAACAATTATTATGATAAGCCATGATATTGGAGCTGTGACTGTACATGCCAATAAAATTGCCTGCCTTGGGAACAAGGGGCTCGAAATACGGGAGAACACAAAAGACTTCTCAAAAGAGTGTCTTGTCGGTATATACGGACATGATGTGAACCTTCATGCCCACACACACAGATGTACAAACTGTTGGAGAAATGAGGTCATATAAATGTTCGGTTTTTTTGGAGAAGATTTTATTTTAAACTATGTTTTTATGCAAAAAGCTTTTATTATTGGAATATTTGTAGCAGTTACGGTACCTTCAATTGGCCTTATAATAGTTTTGAGAAGACTTTCGATGATTGGTGATTCTCTCTCTCACAACTCCCTTGCAGGCGTTGAATTCGGCTTAATAGCAGGGATCAACCCTTTACTTGGAGCGGCTTTGTTTTCAGTTGCAGCAGCTCTCGGGATAGAAAAGCTCAGGAAGGCATATCCAAAGTATTCGGAGATATCAATTGCCATTATACTGTCTGCAGGAGTGGGCCTTGCAGGTATATTATCAGGGTTTGTAAAAAACGGAGTTTCAATAGCAGATTTTCTGTTTGGGAGTATTATTACCATAACGGATTTTGAGCTTTATATGGTAGTGGTATTAAGTGTTGTCGTTATTTTTGCACTTGCAATACTCTCAAAGGAGCTTTTTTATATAACCTTCGACGAAGAGGCTGCAAGGCTTTCGGGAGTTCCTGTCAGGAAAATCAATTACATTTTTATTGTTATGACAGCTATAACGATTGCTGTATCCTCAAAAATAGTCGGAATCCTTGTGATATCCTCATTGATGGTACTTCCGGCAGCATCTGCCATACAATTGTCCAAAAGCTACAGACAGACAACCATACTCTCGGTTATTTTCGGACTTGTTGCAGTGTTGGCAGGTCTTACCCTATCGTATTACCTGGATATAGTGCCGGGAGGCACAATAGTATCGGTCAGTGTGATACTATTATTATCCGTACTTGTATACAAAAACATTATAAGAAATATTTTATTGAAGAAATCCTTGCAGGAAAACAGGGTAAATGCATAGAAATTCTAAAAAAATTTATAATAAACAATATTGTTGTTAGCACTCGTATTAGATGAGTGCTAAATTTATCTTGACAAACTTTCCGTTATGAATGTAATATATTATTGGATTATAAAGATTTACCCATATATTAATGCAAAACTATACTTATGAGGAGGGAACTTTTTTATGAATCATGAAAATGGGACTATTTCTATAAGTACTGAAAATATTTTTCCCATAATAAAAAAGTGGTTGTATTCTGAAAAGGACATATTTATCCGTGAACTGGTTTCAAATGCCAGTGATGCAATAAGTAAGCTGAAAAAACTTTCAGCTATAGGGGAAGCCGATACTTCAGGGGATACAAAGTACTGTATCAAAGTAGTCGTAGACAAAGGCAAAAACACGATAGCAATAATTGATAACGGAATTGGAATGACTTCCGAGGAAGTAAAAAAATATATTAACCAGATTGCATTTTCCGGAGCAAAGGATTTCGTTGAAAAATACAAGGATAAAACAGATGACGCCCAAATTATAGGCCACTTTGGTTTAGGTTTTTATTCAGCTTTTATGGTATCTGAAAAGGTTCAGATTGATACTCTTTCCTACCAGAAAGATGCCGACCCCGTAAGATGGATCAGTTCAGGCGGAACCGAGTATGATATGGAAAGATCAGACAGGACCGAAACGGGTACTACCGTGACCTTGTATCTGGCAGAAGACAGTCGGGAATATCTTGATGCCTATAAGATGAGAGAGGTTCTTAACAAGTATTTTTCTTTCCTGCCATATGAGTTATATCTTGAGGATGTTGAGGATAAGAACAAGAAGGATAATAAGGAAGGCGGGGAGGAGCAGGAGGAAAAGCCAGAGGAACCGAAACCGTTAAACGACACAAATCCTTTGTGGCTTAAGAATCCAAAGGATTGCACAGACGAAGAATACAAGGAGTTTTACAGAAAGGTGTTTTTTGATTTCAATGAACCACTTTTCTGGATACATCTTAACATGGACTATCCTTTTAATCTTAAAGGGATATTGTATTTTCCCAAGCTGAAGCATGAGTTTGAAACAATGGAAGGTCAGATAAAGCTTTTCTACAATCAGGTTTTTGTTGCAGATAACATTAAAGAGGTAATACCTGAGTTTCTGATGCTGCTGAAGGGTACCATAGACTGTCCGGACCTTCCGCTTAACGTTTCAAGAAGCTTTTTGCAGAATGATGGTTATGTTAATAAGATTTCTACACATATTACCAAGAAGGTAGCCGATAAATTGACCTCGCTTTTTGAAAATGAGAGGGAAAACTTCAACAAATTCTGGGATGATATCAATCCCTTTGTAAAATATGGATGTATTAAGGAAAGAAAGTTCTATGACAGGGTTAAGGATATATTATTGTTTAAGACAATTAATGGCGAGTATCTTACTTTGAAGGATTATCTCGAACGCAACAAGGAAAAGCATGAAAACCAGGTTTTTTACGTAAGTGATGAAAAACAGCAGGCACAGTATATAAAGATATTTAAGGAAAACGGTATGGAGGCAGTAGTTCTTTCCACAATTATAGACAATCACTTCATACAGAACCTTGAAATGAACGAGAGTGGAGTTAAATTTTTAAGAATAGACTCTGATATAGGTGAAAGCCTTAAGGATACTGAGAATAAAATGGATGAGAGTGTGATGAAGGAGACTTCCGAGAGCCTTGAAAAGCTTTTCAAGGAGAAGCTTGCCAATGAAAACCTGAAGGTGAAGGTTGAGTCTCTAAAATCAGCTACAATTCCTGGTATGATTCTCCTATCTGAACAATCAAGAAGAATGCAGGAAATGAGCAGAATGTTCGGCGGGGGTATGAGCTTTGCAGGAATGTACGGCAATGAGGAAACGCTTGTTTTAAATACCAACAACAATCTTATCAAGGCACTTTTAAAGCTGAAGGACAAAGAGGACAAAGGTGAAGACGCAAAGCTTATCTGTGAGCAGATTTACGATTTGGCCTCAATGAGCCACAAGCAGCTTGAAGCCGAAGCAATGACAAGGTTTATCGAGAGAAGCAACGTTATCCTGTCAAGGCTTGCCGCAGAGGATATTGAATAACATACTTATTATTTTTATTTCCTGATTATCTTTTCACAAGACACCGAAAGTGTTAATATATATGGTGGTGTTAATGATAAATAATAATCGGAAGGTGGAAAAACATGAGTACAAAGGATAAAGTGAACAATATTGCTGCGCTTGTTGAAGCAACAAAGGATGAAAATGAAAGGAAACAAAACTGGGCTGGGTTTATAGAGACTACTGTAGTTAACTTTTTCATCGATTGCAAGCTTGAAAAGCTCAATCTTGAAGACGGGAAAGGCAACAAAGCCAAGTTATTAAGACAAAAAGACAACAGCATTAAGGTGGAATACACTTCAACCACAACGTTATAAATCAGCACTATTTATTATATGGTTCATATAAAATATTAATGTTTGAACGATTTTTGTTAATTTCAACTGATAAAGCCGGATATTTCCGGTTTTTTTTATGCAAGCTTTTTGCTATAAATGTACTATGTTACTCTTCTTTATACTTTTTTAAGTTGACAGGGCTTAACAATTTGGTTATAATTTTAAATAGTTATGTTTAAGAAACAATTATATATTTGTACTATTTTTTATCTACATAGCATACAAGTATATCGTGTTTTTAGTGGAAAAGCATAATGATAATTTATTCTGTCAGAGATTATATGGCTCGGGCAGGAAAGTTGAGCAGAAAAATTAAACGGGGGTTACCATATGAAGCTTTGTAAAATTGTACCACTTCTTGTTCTCGCACTGGTTATTACCAGCGGCTGCAGCAAGACAGATGTACCAGAAGAGAACACACAGGAAAAGCCAACTTCGGTAAGTGTTTCAGAAATTCAAAAAACAAGGATAGAAAGCACAAGGACTGTAGTCGGTAAAGTTAAGCCGGCTCAGGAGATTAGTGTATATGCGAAGATTCCTGGGAAGGTTGACAAGGTTTTCGTCGATATAGGACAGAAGGTTCAGAAGGGACAGAACTTGCTGACAATTGATGATAAAGACGTAAAACTTCAAGTCAATCAGGCAGAGTCTGCTTTGAACGCCGCAAGGGCAAACAAGGACAGATCAAGCGGTGGAGCAGTTGAACTCCAGCTTGCCCAGCTTGAAACCAACTTGAAGTCAGCAGAGATGAATATGAATGATGCAAAGACCTCCTTTGACAGTACTAAAATGCTGTTTGAGCAGGGGGCAACCTCAAAACAGAATTACGATGCTGCAGAGCTCAGATATAAGAATGCTTTGGAACAATATAGCCTGGTAAAGAAATCACTTGATCTTACCAAGGCACAAATAAATCCAGAAAATTCAGCAGCAGTCGAGGCTCAGGTGAAACAAGCGTTAGCGGCCTATGAGCAGGCAAAAACTCAATTGGATAATGTAGTAATTAATTCACCAATTGATGGTATCGTTTCAGCCAGGAATTTTGATGAAGGTGAACTCATTTCCAGTGCAGCACCAGCCTTTACAATAGTGGATATTTCTTCGGTACTGGTTGAAATCAACCTATTGGAGGATATGGCAGGCAAAATTGCAGTTGGAGACGCCTGTGAGATTTTAGTGAAATCAACGGGAGATAATCCTTATAGCGGTGAAGTAATAAATATTAGTCCAAGTGCGGATCCTCGCACGCAAACATATCTTGTTAAACTTCGTGTAGACAATCAGGATGGAAAGCTTAAGGGAGGCATGCTTGCAGAGGTTAAGCTTAAAACTGAGGTTAAGGACAATGTTATAGTTGTGCCCCTTGATGCGATTGTTAATGAAGGCGGAAAAAATGCAGTTTATATTGCTGAGGGGGACGAAGCTGTCAGGAAAGAGGTTTCTGTAGGCTTGGAAAATGATAAGTTTATAGAGGTTTCAGGAGACATAAAAGAGACAGATAAGGTAATTACCAAGGGACAGAATTTCTTAAGAGACAAGTCGAAGATCACGGTCGTGAACTGACAGGGTGGAGGTAAATAATGAATATTTCTGAGATTTCGATAAAGAGACCGGTTACAATTATTATGCTTGTGCTGATTATTATTGTACTGGGTGTCGTTTCTTTTTTTAGGATTCCGATAGATTTGATGCCGACTATGAATTTGCCTATGGCTATCGTTATAACGAGTTACCAGGGGGTAGGACCGCAGGAGGTTGAAAACTTTGTAACAAAAAATGTTGAAAGTGCACTTGCTACGGTCAATAACATGAAAAGTATCCAATCCCAGACATCGGAAGGGTCTTCAATAGTTATAGTAGAGTTCAATGACGGAACGGATATGGACTTTGCAACACTGCAGATGAGGGAAAAACTGGATTTGATTCGGGATTACCTTCCGGATGGAGTAGAAAGCCCTATGGTAATAAAGATGGACCCGAATATGCTGCCGGCTGCTCAGATTAGTGTCTCATCCACCAGACTTGATGATATTGAGCTTAAAAGGATCGTTGATGATACTGTTAAAGCCAGAATGGAAAGATTGGACGGAGTGGCTTCGGTTAGTGTTACCGGAGGAATTGAACGTGAGATTAAAGTTGAGCTTGACCCTGTTAAAATGCAGGGTTATGGGGTAAACTTCAGTCAGGTGATAAGTATACTGCAGATGGAAAATTCAAACCTTCCAGGAGGAAACGTAGAGTATGGCAACAGGAATCTCATTATCAAGAGTAAAGGTGAGTTTACAAGTGTAGACTCAATAAAGAACGTTCCTATCACACTTCCACAAGGGAATATTGTATATCTTCAGGATATTGCCCGGATAATTGACGGTTATAAGGAGCAAACCACATATACAAGAGCCAATAATGAAAAAAGCATAGGGCTTTCCATTCAAAAACAGACTACTGCCAACACTGTTAAAGTAGTTAACCTTATCAATAAGGAAATAGAAAAACTTAAGATGGAATTCACTGATATTGAGATCAACACATCCTTTGACCAGGGGGAATACATTGAAGAGTCTATCTCGAGTGTTGTAAGCAATATTATAATTGGTGCTATTTTGTCCATACTTATACTTTTTGTATTTTTAAGAAACATCAGGAGTACCATGATAATAGGTATATCAATACCTATTTCGATAATTGCTACATTTGTACTTATGTTTTTGACCAATACTACTGTAAACATCATCTCAATGGGTGGTCTTGCATTAGGAGTCGGCAGTATGGTTGACAACTCTATAGTGGTTGTTGAGAATATTTTCAGTCACAGGCTGGAGAATAAGGGAAGGATACAAGCTGCTATTGAAGGAACAAAGGAAGTAGCCGGCGCAATTCTAGCCTCAACTCTGACCAATGTTGTTGTATTTGTGCCTATCATTTTTACAGAGGGAATAGCAGCACAAATTTTTAAGCAAATGGCGCTTACAGTTACTATTTCACAGTTGGTATCACTTGGAGTAGCGCTGACTCTTGTACCGATGTTAAGCTCTAAAATGCTGAAGATTTCAAGGGAAGATAAGACAAAGAAGAATCTTATCGATAACATTTTTTATGTGTGGGAAAGATTTTTTAATTCCCTCGATGAGTTTTACAGAAAAGTGCTTGCAATAGTTCTTAAGCGCAGGTTGATTACGGTAGTAATCGTTACTATTGTTTTTGCTTTAAGTATGGCGCTTATTCCTTTTGTTGGTGTTGAATTTATTGCTCCTTCGGACCAGGGACAGTTTACTGTAGACATTGAGCTTGCTCAGGGAGCCCAATTGGAAGATACTGATGAGGTGACAAAGAAAGTTGAAGAGATAATTTCCGAGTATCAGGAAGTTACGCAAATTTTTGTTACTGTAGGCGGTGGAGGAAGCATGCTGGCGGTAGAATCCGGCAGTTCCAATGGAGCTTCAATAAGTACAACTCTGGTTCCTAAAAATGAAAGAAAGAAAAGTACGACTCAAATTGTTGAAGAAATAAGAGAAAAGGTTTCCGGTATTCCGGGAGCGGATATTAAGGTTAATGAAACAAGTATGATGAGTATGGGCGGTGCATTTGGAGGCGCTCCTGTTTCAATTGAGATATCCGGTTATGATTTTGATCAACTGAAAACTCTTGCAGATGAGGTAGTTTTAAAAGTAAAAGAAGTTGAAGGCACAAGGCAGGTTGAGTCCAGTATATCTGATGGAAAGCCGGAGGCGCAAATTTATGTGGACAGACAAAAAGCTTCTCAATATGGTCTAAGTACAATGCAGGTTGCATCAGCAATAAGAATGTCACTTCAGGGTCAGGTCGCAACACGTTACAGGATCGAGGGAGATGAAATTGATGTCAGGGTTTCTCTGCCTGAGGGATCTACAAAAACATATGAGCAACTTAAGAGTGTTGCCATTCAAAGTCCTACCGGAGCTAATCTTTTGCTTGGCGACCTTGCTGAGATAGCTTTACAGGAAGGACCGACCAGTATAACCAGAAAGAATCAGACACGTTATGTGACGGTTTCTGCTGAGCTTTTTAACAGAGATACAGGAAGTGCAAATACTGAAATAAGTGAAAAACTCAGTACACTCAATCTACCGGACGGTTATTCAATAAGCTACGGGGGTGAGAGCCAGCAGATTGCAGACTCTTTCAGAAGTCTGGCAATGGCACTGATGTTATCCGTATTGTTGATTTATATGGTTATGGCAGCACAGTTTGAGTCGCTTTTACAGCCTTTTGTCATCATGTTTACCATACCTCTCGCTTTTGCTGAAGCCGTACTCGGGTTGGCTGTTACAGGAAGGTCACTGAACGTTGCTTCCTTTATAGGTATAATAATGCTTGCAGGCCTGGTAGTTAACAATGCTATAGTGCTTCTTGATTATGTCAATCAACTGCGTGGAAGAGGTATGGAAAGAAATGAAGCGATAATTAAAGCAGGACCAAGCAGGTTAAGACCTATACTTATGACTATGCTCACTACTGTACTAGGTATGATACCGCTTGCTCTTGGCATAGGTGAAGGTGCTGAAATTCAGGCACCTCTGGCCACGGTTGTGTTATTCGGACTTTTACTTTCAACAGTGCTAACGTTGCTTGTAATACCGGTAATTTATACCTTGTTTGATGACCTGCAAAAACGTTTCAGCAGAAAAAACAAAAGAGCTTCTCAGATTACTGTGTAGGGAGACAGCTTACTATAATCAATAAAGAAACCCGGAAATTCAGTGATACGAATATTTTTACAATACTTCATATATCAGCTTACTGTTTAGCCTGAATTAGTCTTATAGACAAATAATTCAGGTTAAACAGTACTGAATAAGGTTAATGGTTTTCCGGTTTTCCAAGTTAGGTGGGGTTATGATGGAGAAAGATAAGCTTTCAGAGAATTTGATAACACTAATACCGATAATGCACAAAAAGTTATGCAAAACTCTTCCAAGTTTTGAAATATCAAGGCAACAGATGGAACTTCTATATTTGATAAAATTGGAAGATGGGAAACCGATGAAGTATTACTGTGATAAACTGATGGTTTCAAAGCCGAATCTTACAGTAATAGCAGACAAGTTAATCGGTGAAGGGCTTATTAAACGGGAGAATGATCTTGAGGACAGGAGAGTAATCATCTTAAAGCTGACCCGGGATGGAGAAATTTACTTAAAGGGAAAGCAGGAGATTATTAAGCAGGATATTATGAATAGATTGTCTCAACTGGATGTTGAGGATATTGAAAAGCTAAACCGTTTGTTATGTGAAATTCAGGAGATATTGAACAAATTGGAATAGAACAAAAACCTTAGCGCTTATGCCGGTTGAATGGTATGGGCGGTTATTTTTTTTAAGGCTCTGATTTCTCCTTCTTAAATCTTAACAGTCTGAAACTTTTTAACTTCTCTTTATCTGCTACCGCTGCGTATACTGCAGTAATAAGCAGCAGTATAATACAGATAATCAGAAAGGCTATTATAAAAGGATGCCTTCCTGCAAGACCACTTGATGACGTATGTCTAATCAGTATACCTACATATGCCCATATGACAACAAGTCCATATGCCAAGTCCTGGTTTTTCAGTATGGTCAGGCATGCAATTAAGAGACCTGAAAACAGGACAATTATTGTAAAGAAAGATTCAGACAAACCGAAGCGATTCCAGTTAATACTGACAAGGAATACGGAAACATTGGCAATTACGGCTACGGTTATCCAGCCGAAGTATATACTGAAGGGTAGTCTTAAAAAGATTTTTTCTCTGGTAATAAGGTTTGCCTTTTTAATAGTTACATTAATAATAATCAAGCAAAGAAGAATAATAACAATCATAAACAAGGATATGCCTATGGCTCTGTAATGCCACACAAAAATCCAGACAGTATTTGCAATTGAGGATATCGTAAAGAAAATACCGGCTTTTTCAATTACCTCTTTATTTATGATTCCTTCTTTCTTGTTGAATAAGCCGAATTGATAAAGTAAATAAGATGCAAGGGATAAATATATTATGCCCCATATAGAAAATGTTATTCCTGCAGGGGCAAAGAGATTCGGATATGAATCTGAAATCTGGCCGGTCGTTACACCATTAAAAGGAATTACGTTTGCGAGTATATTTACTAAAACCATAACAATAAAGGACACAGTTGTATGAACCTTGGTAAAAGTACTGATATTATTGGTTTCCATTTTATGAACTCCTTTACAATTTATACGCCGTCTCAAATACAATCACAACAGGGTATTTCCAATACTGTACCTGATAATGACATATGATTGTTATCATTTTAATAAGAATTTTTTGTTAACTTTATTGTGATAATACTAACATATTTTATTTTAAACTACAATAAGCTTTTTTATAAGAGAAATGAGAGGCACAAGGAATTATAAAAAATTCTCGTAAATAATTGAGCGAATTGGCTTAATATCTTAATATCTTAATATTATTCTTTTTATTTCTAATGTTTATGTATATTTTGGCTTGATTTCATTCCGAATGTCTTATAAAATTATAATATAGGATATTTATATATGTTTACCGGTTTGCTTGTTATTTTTTATAGTTGGTTTATTTATTATAAGCTGCATTATTATGTTCTTGACAAGGGGGTACTGATAGTTTCATGAGTGCTGATGCAGCCGGCTGTTTATACTTTTGTTATCACAATATCAGAACAACATTTGAAGTCTTTAAATATTTAGGTAAATTTCTTGAGGGGGATAAGATTTTATGAAAAAAGCAAAAAGAGTAATTTCTCTGGTTGCAGCACTGGTAGTGCTTTCCATGTGTTGCTTGACGGCAGGCTTATTATCAAGGGTTAGTGCTGCAGACTCCAACAATGACGATTGGCTTCATTGTAAAGGTAATAAGATTTATGACATGTATGGAAATGAAGTCTGGCTGACAGGGGCAAACTGGTTTGGTTTCAACTGCAGTGAGAATTGTTTTCATGGAGCATGGTATGATGTCAAGGATATTTTACAAAGCGTAGCTGATAAGGGAATAGGATTTTTAAGAATTCCGATTTCAACTGAACTTTTGTACAGTTGGATGAATGGAAAGCCAAACCCTGTTTCAAGTGTAACAGCCAGCAATAATCCGCCTTATCATGTTTGTAATCCTGATTTCTATGACCCTGAAACCAAAGAACCAAAAAACAGCATGGAAATCTTTGACATTATTATTGGTTATTGCAAAGAACTCGGTATTAAAGTTATGGTTGACGTACATAGTCCGCATTCGGACAATTCAGGGCATGTGTATGAATTATGGTATGGCAAGGATACTAAGACAGCAGGCGTGGTTACTACAAAAATGTGGATAGATACTTTGGTCTGGCTAGCTGACAAGTACAAGAATGACGACACCATTCTCGCATTGGACCTTAAGAATGAACCACATGGAAAACGCGGATATACAGGCAATAAAGCGCCTTCCGATATGGCAAAATGGGACGATACTAAAGATGAAAACAACTGGAAGTATGCGGCAGAAACCTGTTCAAAGGCTATACTTGCAAAAAACCCGAATCTTTTGATAATGATTGAGGGTGTTGAGCAGTATCCAAAGACAGAGAAGGGTTACACTTATGATACTCCTGATGTTTGGGAAGCTAAAGGTGATGCGTCGCCGTGGTTTGGAGCATGGTGGGGTGGAAATCTGAGGGGAGTTAAGGACTATCCTATTGATTTAGGTTCGTTAAACAGCCAGATTGTTTATTCTCCACATGACTACGGTCCTTCAGTATATAATCAGACATGGTTTGACAAGGACTTCACAACACAAACACTACTGGATGATTATTGGTATGATACCTGGGCATTTATTAACGATAAGGGAATTGCACCGCTTCTCATAGGAGAGTGGGGAGGACATATGGATGGAGGAAAGAACCAGAAGTGGATGGTCTTGCTCAGAGACTACATGATCAAGAATAAGATTCACCATACTTTCTGGTGTATAAACCCGAATTCAGGTGATACCGGTGGACTGATCGGGAACGACTGGGCTACCTGGGACAGTGAGAAATACGGATTACTAAAGCCTGCGTTATGGCAGTCAGGCGGTAAGTTTATCGGTCTTGACCATCAGATTCCTCTCGGTTCGAACGGTATTTCTTTAGGAGAGTATTATGGTAACGCTCCGGTAAATACTCAAAAACCTACTCCGACACCAACAACAAAGCCGTCTAGTCCGGTATCAACACCGACAGGTACAATTGGTACAAATAATTATGGTGATTTGAATGAGGACGGAAAAGTTAACTCCACAGATTATGCGCTCTTAAAAAGAGTATTGATGGGGACTGCTCCCGAAAATGTTAATACCGAAAATGCTGATTTGAATCTTGATGGTAAAGTGAACTCGACTGATTATGCTGTTTTAAGAAGGTATATAATTGGTTTGATTGAGACACTGCCTCTTAAATAGTAAATTTTAGTTTTACAAAACCACATCCTGTTATGGGGTGTGGTTTTTTTGTTGAAATCGGAGTCGATAAAAGCGATAAGTAAATATCTGAATATGGGTTCTGATATTAAGATATATAGCATGATAGAGTTTAAGTTGTTTGATGAAGTAGAAGAATTTCTCAGAGAATGTGTGGTATCTTATGTAGCCATTTCAGCAAAAGAAATCAATAAAGTCTTAAACACTGCTGTCATTGATAGCCTGACAAATCATACAATAAGATAGATCTGATTCCGGTATTGAAAAAGAGTATAAAAAAGCAATAAAAGTGGTAAAGGGTTACTTTCTGAAATAATGGTTATAACATCTTCAGAAAATAAACTTCATGAATGTTTTGTAGAGGAAATATACACCTCAGTTATTATTTGAAGATCCAGAGGTTATTATACGAGTAGGAAAACATCCTATGGCGCTTTGGAAAACCAGAAAATAATTGTAAATTAGCGTTTAAGCATCAAATTTACACATCAAAGCCTTTTTCAGGGTTACTTTCTGAATTGATTATATCGCAATAGATTTCCAAATATAATAAAAATTTGAGAGTTATATGTTTTTTTGAGTATGATTTGTTAATAAATTTTCCAGTTTTATCGATAAATTATTCATAACATTATTTCTTTTGGGAATGACATCAGGATATACAGTGTGGAACACTCCATTTGCAATATTTTTGTGGATAGAATAACAAGATGTCGCTCTAATGTCGGATACTCTTAAAATATACACGAAGACCGGATAAGGAACTATGCCAAGCAAGTGAAGGTCACCAATAATGACGCAAGTTTTAGTTCAAATTGAAGGAGAGTGAAAATATGGGAGTATTGAGCCAAATGAAGACTTTGAGAAAGATGATATTATCCGTAATTGTTTTTGCAGTGTTGCTTTTTATTATCGCAAAGGTATTTGTTTCGTTTAATATGGGTCAGGAAAAAGAGAAGGATATACAGGTAATAACAGCTTCTACTCTAAAAAAAATCATTAATGTCAGTGAATTGTCTACTTTTACTGCCGTGTACAATGGTATCGCCGAAGTAAAGAACAGTAGTAATTCTGAGAAGACCGATTATTATGTATCCTATGAGGCACGAGTAAATGCAGGGATTGACTTTGACCAAATTACTTGTAAAGTGGATGATGATGCCCAAGTAGTAAAGGTAGATATTCCAGATGTTCACATCACCGACATCAATGTAAATATATCTACCTTAGACTTTATCTTTATTAATAAAAAAGCCAACAAGTCAGCCTTAACACAGGAAGCGTATAAGGCTTGTGAAGAAGATGTCCAGAAAGAAAGTGAGAAGCAGGATGCCATTCTTAAACTGGCTCAGCAAAATACTGTGAATGTAATAAAGGCATTGGTAAATCCGCTTATGGAACAGTTAGATGCCGACTATACTTTGGTCGTTGAGTGAGGGGGGCTGGGTATGAAGAAAATATTAGTTGTTTTCATGATAGTAATTATACTTTTAGCATGCACATCATGCAAATCAGCAAAAACGGAT
>JAAZCB010000538.1 GCA_012513545.1 Clostridiaceae bacterium | reverse complement strand
TACTCACGATAAGAAACATAGTTGTTAACAATACTGACAAATGACAGCAAATTACCTTAAATTTGTAGTATCACAGTAATGCAAAATGGAAATAAAGACTGATATATTCCTGGGGGATAGTAAAGATGTATTGAAACGATTATCAGATAATTCCATTGACCTGATAGTAACCTCACCTCCATACGCCGATCAACGAAACGGAACTTATGGTGGGATTCGGCATGACAAATATGTTGAATGGTTCCTACCCATTTCAGAACAATTATTAAGAGTACTCAAGCCAAAAGGGACTTTCATATTAAATATTAAAGAAAAAGTTGTTGATGGAGAACGCAGTACCTATGTGATGGAATTGATCTTGGAGATGAGAAAGCAAGGCTGGTTATGGACAGAAGAATTTATCTGGCATAAAAAGAATTGCTATCCAGGAAAATGGCCAAATAGATTCAGAGATGCATGGGAAAGACTGCTGCAATTCAATAAAAACAAAAAATTCCATATGTACCAAGATGAAGTCATGGTGCCAATGGGTGACTGGTCAAAAAGCAGACTTAAAAATCTAAGTGAGACAGACAAAATAAGGGATAATTCTAAGGTGGGAAGCGGATTTGGCAAAAATATATCAAATTGGCTAACACGAGATAAAGCATATCCAACTAATGTTCTGCACCTGGCGACTGAATGTAGTAATAAAAACCATAGTGCGGCATTCCCTGAAGAACTCCCCGAATGGTTTATTAAACTGTTTACAAAAGAAAACGACTTAGTCCTTGATCCTTTCATGGGATCCGGGACAACATTATTCGTAGCCAACAGAATGAAACGACATTCAATTGGAATTGACAATGTTCAGGAATATTATGAAATGGTTAAGAAACAGATCAAGCCTGTAGAACTCTATCTTCTCGAAGAAAAAGAAAAATATGAAGCCCCTTAAACTATCAGACGTTACTCAGTACGTTGAAAACAACATTGCAACATTTCACAATAAAAGAATTCAAAGTCTCGACAGCCTTAGACTTTCTCAGATTTTAAAACGTAAGAACCCCTATCTCTTTAAGGCTAAGTATATTTTGACATCAGAGTCAATTATTAAAGGATTGGTTGATGCCCATATTTCTTCTAATGAGGAAACAATATTTGGAGATTGGTTAGAAGGATTGGCTATTTTCATCAAAATCAGGTATAAAGGGTGTTGATCTGGAATTTGATAAAGATAACCGCAGGTATATTGTCAATATAAAATCTGGTCCAAATTGGGGCAACAGCTCTCAGATAGCTAAAATGATTGATGACTTTAAGTCAGCAACTAAAACTTTGAGAACCAGTAATTCAAGACTAAATGTGGTTGCAGTAAATGGTTGTTGTTATGGAATTGATAACTCACCTGAAAAAGGTGATTATCTCAAATACTGCGGGCAAAGATTCTGGGAATTCATTTCCGGATCAACAAATCTTTATACAGATATAATCGAACCATTAGGACATAATGCAAAAGAACGAAATGATGACTTCAATAAGTCTTATGCCCTAATGATCAATAAATTCACCAGAGAGTTCTCAAAAGAATTTTGCAAAGATTCAGGAGAAATTGATTGGAATAAACTTGTCCTATTCAATTCAAAAAAAGATTAACTGCACATTGACGGATTAATAAATAGGACGAGCATATAACACACGGACAGTATGTTTAAATGATTTCGTCAAGACTAAATCTGACCGTTCGGTTGTATATTCCGAAATAAATTGACCCCCTGTTCCGGACAATTGCCCCCAGGAATATATGTGAAACGGGGAAATAATACAGTGACTCTGGTGTAAATTATGGTAGTGTTTTAAAAAGATTATCTCCCGGAGCCCTGCCCTTCACAAACTTTTAATACACATTGCTTTATTCTGATGGCACCCCTGACTTTTCATATTAAACTTTATCTT
>JAAZCB010000537.1 GCA_012513545.1 Clostridiaceae bacterium | reverse complement strand
GTATTTTCAGAAGGCTGCATTGTTTTGTTCGGGCCATCATCGGCATTTCCCCAAGTTCCACCATCTCCTAATATTGAACGGAATATGGAAAAGCCTGCACCTTTTGTTGTCGAAAACAATAACTCATAGATTTCTTTTTTCTTGGTATCTCCTAAACGAGCGATATTATTCGATTGATGGAAAGCTTCAGATACCCCAAAACCATCAATTGTCTGATAGACAGTATCACCGTCTACAGTAACTGCAGATGCCGCATAAATATTAGCGGGCAGCGCCATGACAAATAATAGTGTCAATAACGTCGCTACACTTGTGAAACGAATCACTTTTTTCATACTTGAATCCTCCTGTTTCAATTTTTAAGTTATTTGATCAATACTGCGATAAAGCAGTTTTGATTTTTTTTTGGTCATTTCCCGAAGGAAAACCCGGCAAAAAGCGAGGAACTAGATGTCCCGAAGCTATTAAATTGATTTTTATCTGCTGATTTTATACTTTGGATTTTTCTACATGGTAACAACGAATTAAGTAAGAGTTGAACAAATATAGTTAGTTCATAATTGATAATAAATAAATACTTATATAAAAAATACTCTCTGAAATTATTATATCTAAAACAAGCTCTTTATACAATATAAAAGTAAAGTATTGAGTACTCACAGAATGTGCATTTTCTTAAAACTGATGCATACCCGCACTCACTATTATTTATATGGCATTTCAAATATCTTACTTAATTTAATCAACGGGCAATTTATCAATCACCCCCAGTAAGAACCTCTTCATAATACTGTAATCAGTTGAATTTATCCTCCCGTCTTTATTTAAGTCTGCTGCCTGTTCCCCATTATCACCTGGAAAAGAACTGATAATCCCCAGAAGGAATCTTCTTAGAATTGCATAATCTGTTGAATCAACCTTCTCATTTCCATTTAAATCTCCATAAACGAATTGAGGCACCTTTACAGGAGTTGGCGTATTTTGTGCAGGTCCTGTAGGTGTCGGTTCTGCTCCTGTTCCATTTGATACTCCCATAGAACCCGGCGGTACACTCATTAGCGTTCCATCTGAAAACCTGACTCTTTTTGCCGAGCTGTCCTGATTATAAACAACATATGTTTTTACGTTTCCCTTTGTAAATACAGAATAAAGCGGTGTATCAGCTGTAACGGAAAAATCAGGGCTTCCAAGTTCCATTAAACTCCTTATCCAATGATATGTATGTGCCCTTGACTCTCCGTCTTCCACTGCCCCATTCTCATTCCATTTATTCAAGGCGGCTTCCGGGTCGTATAAAGCCATATATTCACAGACAATATCCTGCCACATTTCCGGATTTTTATCAGAACCATTATAAGCATTAAACTCAGTCCACATTTCGTCAAGATTCCTTTTAATATAGGACGGGTCAGTTGCAAGGTATAAAGACGCACCGGTTATGGGCAACCAGTTAATAGCGTGGATTTCTATCGGGTCAGCAGTCCACCAGGTCGAATGTGCATATTTACTCCCCCACACCATACCTGTAGTATTGTGGTTGAAGCTCTTATCAAAAACATCTCCGTAAAGGTTAAACCAGTAATTGTTTATTGCTTGTATTTCAGTTGTATAAAGGTAAATACCAAGATCCCTTATATAATTGTCCTTTATGGATTCACCAAAGAGTATCATTGCCTGGTATGCATTGACAGCTTCCGAAGACGATTCCTGATTGTTTCCATCCCAGAACTTCGAATGTCCGGAAGCCCACGAATGTCCTGCATAAGGATCAAAATTTCTAAGGAAAGGAAATCTCTTATCGTTCCTGTCGCCATTTGCAAAATCGCTGATAACAAGCTTTATCATTTTGCCCCAACGGTTGTCGGATGCCCAGTCTGGGTCCCTTAAAGCAATTTGCGCTGCTGCGTATATAAAATAACCGTAATGAAAGTGATGGTCATTAAGTTCATTGTTGGAGCCAAAGCTTGGCAACCAGCCTATCAGCGTTCCCCAATTGCTGTTGTAGTAAAAATAGTTTTTACTTTCACCGGGAGTATATGTAAAGAAATTCTCAAGCTTACTTTTCATTTCCGATAAGAATTTCTGTGAAGCAGTATTATCCCCGATTTGCTCGGCAATCGGAACAAGGTTTGCAACCCTTCCGAAGTCTTTGCCGGCCCAGTAGGTATCATCAGAATCTATATATGGAGTTTTGGCTTCAGCCTGGTCTACAAATTCCTGCAGCTTACTCTTCAAAGACGGATTTGAGGAGATTATTCCCGGAAGATTCGGAAGTATACCGTTATATCTTACTTTGGTGGTAAATCTGTTGCCCTTTAGAGTTTTCATTGTCCCTCTAATGGTTTTATAGGTATATGAAAGCGGGTAAATATCTTCATTATTTCTCCATTGGTGAGGGTATAATGCTATAACAGTATCACTGTTTGTGCCCTCCATCACTGCGGTAATAATATTGTAGGTTGTAGTCACAGTGCTGTTGGTTTCGTTATAGTCCCACTCTACTTTTGTATCAGTAATAAAAGTATATGCATACTGCTTGAAGAAATTAAAGGTCCCTTCAGAGTTGTCAGGCAGAAGTGCAATTGAAAAATAGTTTTTACCCGAAGGTAAATTACATTTCATAGTATTGGTTCCTATGCCGCTCCAGGTTGAACCACCGGGTGCAAATAATCCATAATAATTGTTGTTTACTTTAACTGCCAGGCAGTTTTTTGATGAATCTCCGATATACACAGATGGTGTATAGTTATTAAATACAAGTCTCGGTTCGGCATCCGTAAAGCTAAAATAAGCATATGGACTTCCATGGGCTAAAGTTGTTTTCATACTTTTTGACGCATTTGACATTAATATGTCTATGGACCAGTCTGTTTCTCTGTCAGCTCTGGCATCTAGAGGAGTAAATGTTGACGGCTCTACAATAAAATCACTGTTATTATCTGTTAAGGTTGTGTTAGGCTCATTACCGGTGCTCAAAGGAGGATAACCAAGCTGTATACCGGAAGGAACACAACTAAATGCAAGCGGATGTGGATACATGGGCTCGGAGAATTGTTTCCAATATACTGAGCTTGACCAGTTGTTGGTATGAATTGCTCCATTGTAATTTGAGGTTATGTATATATCCTTCTGAACATCCCCTTCATTCCCCGGTACAAAAGATATGCTTCCCATACCGAGGTCATTCATCAGATTATCACTTCCAAAACTATATGTTAATAAAGATTGGGACAATATTATTGTAATTATACATAAAAAAGAAAATAGAGAAACCTTTTTATTGTTATTATTCATTGAATCTCCCCTTATATCAAAATTAGTTTTGCGTTGAAACCTTTTATAACAATATATTACAGCCCTATTAATAAATTATAGCAGTATTAAAAACAATTGGCAAATGCTACAGGTTTAGAAAATAAAGACACTCTTTATCCCTGACCGCCCTAAGGATTAGTTTATTGTATTTGTAAAAGTTTTATGATATTATTTAGTTAAAGGGCTAAAAACAAATGTATCTTATTTTCTATAATTTAAATAAATTAGTATTAAACATACTGTTTCATGGGGGGGACGTCTAAAGCAATAGAGATTTATTAATATTCTGCAGTACATTTATCAATGTGTATGCTAAATAATACGATTGATTTTTTTCTATCGTTATCAACAACTTTAAATTTAAACATAATTTTGATCCTCAAAGAGAAAAGTTATTTATATTCATTTATTTTTATTTAATATTTTATTGTGGAGGAATAAGAAATGAAAAAGTTTATTGTTTTACCAATTGTACTGACAGCACTAATAGTGTCAATATTGGCACCAAGTTCAAAAATATCTGCCGACACTTCTGCTGCTGAACCCGATGACGACTGGTTGCATGTTGAAGGCACAAATATAGTCGATAAATATGGCAACAAAGTATGGCTGACCGGTGCCAACTGGTTTGGATTCAATTGCAGGGAAAGAATGCTTCTGGATTCATACCACAGTAACATAATAGC
>JAAZCB010000536.1 GCA_012513545.1 Clostridiaceae bacterium | reverse complement strand
TATAAGACGGGCTGTCCCCGCTTCCCCTCAATGCGGCGACAGAAGATATGGCTGCAAAATGGCCTGAACCTTTTTCAATAAAATACTTTAATGCAGTGTTTGCAATGCAGTAAAAACCGGTCACATTAACGTCAATGGTGGCTTTTTCATTTTCCCAGTCAAGATCCGGGTTCACAAAACCTGTTCCTGAGCAGAAAACAATGAGATCCACACCATCCATTTCAAATATCAATTGACGCAATCCAGACATTGCGTCATCAGGCTTTGAGACATCCAACATTTTGATATGTGAATCCGTATTCAGTTCCTTACTCAGGCTTTCAAGCAGGTGAGTGCTTCTTGCCGCCAAACCGACACAGTAGTTTTCCCTTGAGAGAATTTTTGAAAGCTCTCTGCCTATTCCGCTGCTTGCCCCAATCAAATGAAATAAAAACCCCGGTATAACCGGGGTTCGATTGAAAAAATACCAATATATCAGATGTTTATATGATCAGTCAATTACCGGTCCTCCACCACCGCCATTACCAGGTAATGTCGCTGTTCCAAGGATTACCCTTTTCAATAATGCATAATCGGTAGAATTAACCTTGCCATCGCCGTTCAAATCCGCAAGCGGAATGCGCCAGCTAGGAAGCACCGTTATTTCCAACAGGTGTCTTTTGAGTGCAGCATAATCTGTGGAATTTACCTTGCCATCACCGTTAAGGTCTCCTAATGTACCGGAAGGAATGCTTGGTGATGGTGACGGGGAAATTCTCGGGACATCTTTGATAATGGAATAATATGCAGGTTTAGCCTTGTATTGGCCGTCAAACAGCAGCGGATAACCACCAAGCCAGCTTGTTGTATCGGTTATACCCCAGAATATCAAAGCAGAAATATTCATGCCGTCTGCCTTCAATTCAACGCATTTTTTTACAATGTCATTATAACGGGATGCCTGGCGCTCTAGGGCATAGGAGCTGTTATCAGGATTTTTTATGTCCAGCTCGGTTATTTGTATTTCCAGACCTAATTCTGCATACCTCTTAATGGATTTTTCAAACATGCTCAAACTTGGGTAATCCATTATCCAATGGGACTGCATGCCCATACCGTCAACAAGTCCTTTTGATTTCAGGTTTGTAAGAATTTTGATTATATAATCGCATTTCCTGTCTTCGTATTCGTTATAATCGTTGTAGAAAAGCTTGCAGCTTGCAGGAGCATATTTTCTTGCGTATTCAAAAGCTTTTTCAACAAAGTCTTCTCCTACTGTCTGCATCCATGCAGAGGCACCGTCCTGTTTGTAGTTTGAGCCGGGATTCCTCATACCTGTTGAAGTATTTGGATCAACTGCCTCGTTAACAACATCCCAGGCGTATATATTAACTGTCGGATAATCCTTTTCCAAAAGCTCCATGATATTTTTAATGTAGTTTTCCATTCGCTTTAGCATAACTTCTTTTGAAGCCCAGGCAGCATTTTCTTCTTTTGAGTAATCTACTTTAAAGAACCAGTCCGGCGTTTGATTATGCCATACAAGGGTATGACCTCTTACAGGAATATTGTTGTCTCTGGCAAATTCAAGCAGAGTTTTTGCTGCTCTCAAGCTTACCTGCGGATTTTCCTGATCGCCATTGTCTTCCATATAAGCTATTGTCGCATTATAGTCAAGAACTGAGTCGGGTTTAAGCTCATTGCCCGGAGTTAAACAGTTGTAATGTTTGAGGAAAAGTTCTTTTCCCGGTTTGGGAGCAACCTCACTTGCCAGTGCCCCTGCGCCGACCATAAAATAACCGGCAAAGACATCTTTCAAGCTTTCGATATCCTTTTCAATATCCGGTAAATTTGCGGGTGTTGCAGTAAAATCATCGATATAAAAATCTATCAGGTCAGTAGTACTTGGATTAGACCTCCATTCAGTTTCTACGTAAATCTTTACATCTGATGCATCCAATGGAACTGTAAGCTGACCTTCCAGCAAGGTCCATACTCCCTTATTAACTGAAATCGTTTTTATGTTTCTGTAAACGTCTTCGGCACCGTTGTTGTATTGGAGCTGCAGGCTGAAATTCTGGCTGCCGGCACCTTTATTATCTGTATATTTTATGTAAGCGGCAAGTGTGTACGATTCTCCCAGGGAAAGGGTGTCCGATTTATCAGACATTGCACCTTGCCAGGTCTGTGTACGGTTGCTTACCTTAATGGACCGGACTCCTGAATGGGCTTCCTCTGTGGTGAGTTCAACAGTCTCTGCTTCATCGTCGGTACCTCTTGGTCCCCAACCACTTATGCCTGATTCAAAATCATCACTGATGAGATTGGCTGCAGAAACCTCTTTTATTGGTGAAAAACTTCCGCCGATTATACCTGCAGCAGTCAGAAAAGCAGCTGTAAATAAAGCCAGTATTTTTTTCCTTAACATATTTTACCTCCTAAAATAAAATTAAATTTAAATGAAGTATATAAAAATTGACTGATAACATAACAAGTATACATATATATAGGTATTCGTCATAAGTAGATTTTTTCAGGGTGTTTTGACTGGTATTATTTCTTAATCAATATAAAATTAAATGTACAAAAATTCCGGGTAATTCTCATTTGCAAATAGCATATTTATGATACTATCCTGACATATACATGTTTGATTCTTGAGTTATTCGAATCCCGCTCTTCAATCTCAAACTGCTTAAGTTTTTTTATTAGCTGTGTCAGTTTATAAAACCCGAAATTACGAGGGTCAAAATCAGGCTGCTTTTTGTTGATAAGGTTGCCTACATCGGCAAGAAACGCCCAGCCGTTTTCGTCAGCCACATCATTTATGGAAGCTGAAATCAGGTTGATTATTTCTTTTCCGATGACTACCGTATTGCTTTTTTGCTCCTTCTCATGCTCATGAAGATCACCTTTCTTAACTTCATTTTCAGTATGGGAAGTATCCTTGATGGGAGAATTGATGATCTCAACATAAGTAAATTTGTCACAGGCAGCAATAAAAGGAGCGGGGGTTTTTCTCTCGCCGATTCCGAAAACCTTCATGCCTGCCTCGCGTAATCTTGTAACCAGCCTTGTAAAATCACTGTCGCTTGATATTATGCAGAAGCCTTCAACCTTTTCTGAATACAGTATATCCATTGCATCTATAATCATAGCCGAATCGGTTGAATTTTTCCCGGTAGTATAGCTGTATTGTTGTATCGGTGTTATGGCATTTTCCAGCAATACATTTTTCCAACCGGAAACGGTTGGTTTTGTCCAATCTGCATAAATTCTTTTTATTGTAGGAGTTCCATACTTGGCTATCTCCTCCATTATTCCCTTTACATTACTGTATGGAACGTTATCAGCGTCAATAAGAACTGCAAGCCGTAACTCATTTGGATTCATCTTTAACATTACTCCCTTCCAGAACTACTACTGAAGCTACAATGTAAATTTTACCACAAGTATGTTCGTGATGTAAATCCTTTAATCTTCATAAGGGGAATTGTAACCGGGTGCAATGTAATAAATGTGAAGAAGAATATGCACCCATTGCAGTCACAAGACTGTTATATAAAAATGTTTCACTTATTTTTTAGTGCCCAGAGACCAGTGTTGTTTTCCCGGGCTTCCTTCTGGAAGTCCTTAAAGTATTCGCTGTATTTAACATCAGGAGGATAGGTTGAAGATTGGGCATATCCTTCCAGTACCATTATTGCATTAAACATTTTGGTACGGATTTCACTTTCGGAAATCTCCGTTGGAGGCTCAATCCATATATAGCGAAGAAGCCTGCCATATTTATCTGTTTCGGAAACATCCTTCTCAAGGTATATGGTTTTTCCTTTAAGGATTCTTTTTGTGTAGTCCGATGCTTCTTTCCCGTAGGGCTCGGTTTTTGTAGTGCTTTCAGGAGAATTTACACCTGTAAAGCGGACTTTTTTTTCACTGCCGTCTTCAAGTATTACATAAACAGTGTCACCATCGACATGCTTTGAGACTAACGCTTTTTCAAGCCTTACCGGTGAATCCGGATAGCTGTCTTCCAGAAAAAGATCAAAGTTATTATAGTACAGTCCTCCGAGCAAAAGAAGGATTATTATTACCAGGAAACCCGGTGCTTTTTTTCTTTTCTTCATTATTATTCTCCGTTCGATATTATCAGGGTCTTAATGCCAGTTAAATCCGATTAAAACCATTTAATTTTTCATTATCAATAATATATCATACTACAGTAAATTGTGATAAGATAATATGAATTTGTCAGTTTGTTTTTTAATTGCAGCCCATGACTTGCAGTTGTCTTAATTTAACATATATTTTCGATAAAGGGGTTACTTTTTTTTCATAGTATTATTATAATGTTGGTTATAATAACTCATGTATTTCAAAAACAGGCTTTTTGTTGTCAAAGTGTGCATATTTTTACCATATTGATGCTGTTGAAAGGATTGTTGTTAAATGGATGTAACGACTAAGAAGGTAATCACCATTATAGCTGCACTCGGTTCCTTTCTTGTACCCTTTATGACCTCATCTGTAAATATCGCGCTTCCGGTCATTGGAAAGGAGTTTTCAATGGATGCTGTACTTTTAAGTTGGGTGGCAACATCATACCTGCTTGCCTCGGCAATATTCCTTGTACCCTTCGGGAAACTTGCAGATATTTACGGGAGAAAAAAAATATACACCTTTGGATTTATAACTTTTACAATAACCTCTATGCTATGTACTTTTTCATTTTCGCCCTTTTTGCTTATCGCAATAAGGGTTGTGCAGGGTATAGGAAGTGCCATGATATTCAGCACAGGTGTAGCTATTCTGACATCCGCTTTTTCAGCCGGAGAAAGGGGTAAAGCTCTGGGAATCAATACCGCTGCCGTATACCTGGGATTGTCGGGAGGTCCGATCATAGGAGGCTTTCTTACCCAAGCTTTCGGATGGAGAGGTGTTTTCTGGGTTAACGTGCCCATCGGTTTACTGGTAATTGTACTTACTATGTGGAAACTTAAAGGGGAGTGGGCCGAGGCAGAAGGTGAGAAGTTTGACTATAAGGGCACAATTTTGTACGGGCTCTCGCTTTTTCTGATTATTTACGGACTCTCTTTGTTTGGAGACAGTTACTACAACGGTTGGATTCTTACAGGCATGGGAATCATACTTCTGGCAATGTTTATTGCATGGGAGCTTAAGGCAGTCAGTCCGGTTATTAGCATCAGACTTTTTAGAGAGAACAGGGTGTTTGCATTTTCCAACCTTGCAGCATTTATTAACTACAGTGCAACATTTGCAGTTGGTTTCCTTATGAGTCTGTACCTGCAATACATAAAGGGATTTAACTCCGGGGATGCCGGTCTTGTAATGTCTTCACAACCACTTGTTATGGCTGCTTTTTCCGTTCTGGCAGGAAGGCTTTCGGACAAAATGGAGTCAAGG
>JAAZCB010000057.1 GCA_012513545.1 Clostridiaceae bacterium | reverse complement strand
GAAAACCGTGGTATTGCCAAAGTGTGTTCAGGATAAATTCAAGGTCAATTAAATACAAAAATCAAAATCTGACTGGAAGCGAAAGGGGCGAAGAATGCCCCTTAAGCTTTATTTTTTTCTTTTTTTTAAGACGTGTTTGTGGCATTTATCAAGGACATTTGATATAATTGATACGACCTAATGCTGCTTGGGAGTTGATTTAATGTTAAAAGAGAAATATTCCTTTGAAGATTTACTTAATATCATGAAGCTATTACGGAGCGAAAACGGGTGCCCCTGGGATAGGGAACAAAACCATGAGACTTTAAAAAAGTACTTGATTGAAGAGACTTACGAAGTTCTTGAGGCAATAGATTTAAAGGACAAGGACAAGCTCTGTGAAGAGTTGGGAGACCTTTTGCTTCAGATTGTTTTTCATGCACAAATAGCATCGGAACAAAAGGAATTTACGATGGACGATGTTATAACCGGTGTTTGCAGAAAGATGGTGCTCCGGCACACCCATGTTTTCGGTGAGGCTAAAGCCGATACTGCCGATGATGTTGTGGCTAATTGGGAGGAGATCAAGAAAAAAGAGAAGGGCATGAAGAGCCAGACAGAGGTTCTTAAAAGTGTGCCTTCAAATCTTCCGGCTCTTATGAGAAGTTATAAAGTTCAGCAAAAGGCAGCCCAGGTAGGTTTTGATTGGGATGATATAGAAGATGCATTTTCAAAGGTTTTAGAGGAAATAGATGTATTAAAACATGTATATAAGAGTAAAGATGTGGAAAGAATAAAGGATGAATTGGGAGATGCATTATTTTCCATAGTTAATTTGTCAAGATTTGTGAAGGTACAACCGGAGCTGGCATTAACCGGAACGATAAACAAGTTTATAAAAAGGTTTGAATTTATCGAGAAGGAGGCGGCAAAAGCCGGTAAGACCCTTCAAGAAATGTCTTTGGCCCAAATGGATGAGTTGTGGAATGAAGCTAAAAGACAAAATTAATCAAGACCGTATGAATAAATTAAGCGAAAGGAGGAATTTTATAATTTGCGGCGAATAATCAATACTTGTGATTTACGGTGCCTGACATTTAGTTAATAATAAAGAAACATATGTTTCAATAAAAAATCCATAACAAAAAATTAGGAGGATTGTTTCATGAATAAGACAGAATTAGTAGCTAGTATGGCAGAAAAAAGCCAGTTATCAAAGAAGGATGCTGAGAAGGCTCTGAATGCTTTTGTTGAAAGCGTTGAAGAAGCACTTGCAAAAGGCGATAAGATCCAATTGGTGGGATTTGGCACATTTGAAGTAAGGGAAAGAGCTGAGAGAAAGGGAAGAAATCCTCAGACAAAAGAGGAAATAGTTATTCCTGCTACCAAGGCACCTGTTTTTAAGGTTGGAAAAGGATTGAAGGAATTAATAAATAAATAAGACAGATATTCATGTATTATAGTACTTAAAACAGGTTTATGAAGAAAAATCACGGGGCATTGAGCCCCTTTTCATTTTAAGATATTATGCAATCAGATTTTTGCTGAAGTAAGATGTTCAATATTTGAAAAATCCTATGATGATAGTTCGTCAAAAAACAGTTATGGGAATATTTATAGGGGGATTTTGTTAAGATGAGAATTGATAAATACCTTAAAGTATCGAGATTAATAAAAAGGCGTTCACTGGCAAATGAGGCATGTGAACAAGGAAGGGTAAAAATTAACGATAAAGTTGCAAAGCCCGGTTCGGATATAAAGGTTGGAGATATAATCGAGATACAGTTTGGAAATGCCACTACGCGGGTTAAGGTAATTTCAGTGACGGAGCATGTCTTAAAAGCCGATTCAAAAGAAATGTACGAGATATTAAGCGATTAGCCATATAGTCAAATTCATTTCTTAAAATGGAGCACAAAAGAGTGGGTGTATATTATTCTTCTTTATTCACTTACTGCACTCCAAAAGAGCAGGTATTGATTCAGGAAGGGTAACTCTGCCTTAATGCTTATCCAGGTATAGTTTGCACGGGTCCTGGGATAAAAAACAGAGTAAATGCATTGTGGTAGAGTGTTTAGACTCGGTTAAATTGGTTATATATCCTATAGAACTTTTGAAAGGG
>JAAZCB010000535.1 GCA_012513545.1 Clostridiaceae bacterium | reverse complement strand
TTAAGTTTAATAGCTATAAAATTGTCAATGTTCGGCTCTCGTTTGGGCTTGTTTGCTGCACCCAATTTTATTTAGTCAAAAATTTAAAATTTTTATAAAAAACTATTGACTTTAACTAGCTGGTCTTAATTTACTTTCCATTATCTACAAGTATAGAGAACCCATATATGCATGTCAACTCATATTGAGCATATTTAAGCTTTAAATATAGACTTTATGACGTTGAGTTTTAGTCCTATAACCTATATGTTTTTCATAGGGGTGAAACGATGAAAGATATAAAGAGGGTTATAGGCGATAGAATTAGATATATAGAACTGAACAAAATATATCTCAAGAAGCTTTAGCCCTGAAAGCAGGCATAAGCCCCTCACACATGGGTCGGTTGGAACGTGGTGAGAGGGGGGCAACCATTCACAGCCTGGAGAAGGTAACAGAAGCTTTAAATATCTCTATTGAAGAATTATTCAGGTTTTTAAGCCCTGAATTTGAAAATAAAGATGCTTCCGTCATGTTCGATCTTGTATGCAAGCTAAGTAAAAGAAGCATAAAAGATCAAAAAATCATACTGGACCTTCTGGATATACTTCCGCCGTGGGAGGATAAATGAATCCTCCCAAAGAAAGCTTCTCACCTGTAACATGTAATAACATTGATTTAGTTGTCAAAGGTTTATAATGATAATATTAGGTTCTGTGTCTCCTCGTCTCGACTGTCTAATTACTCAAGTTTGGTACAATTTAGCGGTATTCCAAACGGCTGTTGTTTGGAATACCGCTAAATTGTTAGTCAAACCTGCTTAATATATTTGTTACATTATATGTAATCCACCTTGAAGGGGTTTTCTTTTGCCCAAATTCCCAGTTCCCCCACGCTTTATAGACAGATTCCGCTTTATACTGACCATTACTGTCTGATTTGCTTTTTATGATTTCTACCATTTCCAAAAGCCTTTTATCTTTATGAAGAAATTTATACCTGCTCAAAACGTCCACAACATGCAAAATATCAAACCAGATTAACGGTGCCTTCAGCTTTTGAAATCCGCTTCCCATTGCAAACATATACGGTCTTCGTTCCTTTCGCTGCTCCCATAATGAAAGCAGTGCCTCTGCTCCATTATGAGCCTGCGGCAAATCAATATATTCGTCAAACAAGGACAGCAGCTTCAGCATTAACAGTGTTGCATACGGGCAAGGGTCATCCTTCCTCCCTGGTCCCCTAAACTTTCCAAGGTCGGGAGAAACCTTGCAAGGCCAACCACTACCATTCCCTAGTCCGAACAGGAATTCAACAGCAGTTTTGATTCTATCCTCTTCAGGGTAACCAACTCTTATTAACGAATAAAGAATGAGCGGTGCATCACAGAGCATCCATGACCATTGCTCCTGGCCAGTACCTCCGAAATGCTGAGGAATATTCACCTTGACCTGGTATAAGCTTTCAACAGATATATGCTCTGTAATCTTTTGGACAGCTTCGGCAATTTCAGGAGTTTCTATATCAAAACCGATGTCCACAAGGAAAGCAAGCTTATGTATAAGATGGCTTGAGTCATTATGTGATTTCAGAACTTCACCCGGCCAGTTTTTCACCTGACTCAACAAGATATTAATATTTTCAACCTGCAAGCCTAATTTTTCATATTGTGTTGCTCCCATTCCAATTCCCACATTTGCAAATTGCTTGTTTTTTAACATGATTGCTCATGCCTCAACTTCCATCAGTATTATTCTTCCTCTTTATATGTAACGTCTTCCGTGCCGCCGCCAAAGTACCATCCATGCATTTCAACGAAGGCAATAAATCTGTTTAAAAAATCATCGTGGCTTAGGAATGGCTGGATAGATACACACCCGTCTATCTTAATTACCCGCTCATCCTTTATGCCTTCCTTTAAAGGTAAGATATCGGAAATCCGGTCTGTAGCTTCTCTATATTGCTTAATCCGTGCGATATCCTCCTCAGTCGGATTTTTAATTCTTGACAAATCCATATTATCATACAAATCTGCAAGCTTCACCCGGCAGGCCGTTTCATTCTTTAATACTCTATCAATAAATTTATCATAGCTTTCTCCCTCTCGTTTGGTCAGGCAGTCCAACACAGCAATTACATCCTCAGAAAATCCCTGTTTGCGAAGATCATCAAAGGTAATATACGAGTCTTCTACAACATCGTGCAGAACTGCACATATCCTTTCAAGTTCATTTTCTCTCGAAAGCATGACCCTGAGCGGATGCAGTAAATATGGCTCCCCTCCCATATCAACCTGCCCTGCATGAGCACGAGTAGCAATTTCAATGGCTTTGTTAAGCATAAATAAACCTCCCATAAACTATACTCTTTAAAGCTTTTGCAATGTATTAAGCAGCTCCCGGATTGCCCCGCACACATCCTCAAATGTAATACCTTCGGCATAATCAAAGTCTTTTTGGTAATCCGCCCATCTTTTCTGCATTTCATTGCTGTTTTCAATTGCAGTAATAATTTCGTCATACCGTTCCATGATCTCAGATGAATTCCTTTTGTCGGCAGTAGCTGACAGAGCAGCTTTCAAAGCCATGTTTTCGATATTTTTCCCCTGCAGCCTTTGTAGAATATATATGTCATAAAAATCCCTGGCCCGTGTATTCTGGTCACCACGTGAGATGACAGTTTCAAGTTTTTCTGCTAGTACAGTTTCAAGGTTGTAGGCAAGAACCCTGATGCTCCGCTCTTCCAGCAGCAGCCTGAATT
Organism: Clostridiaceae bacterium; assembly: GCA_012513545.1. The sequence continues at coordinate 2,990 of JAAZCB010000535.1, read as the reverse complement.
CATAGATAATTTCCTTCGGGGTTATTTTATCACCCGTGGTTATATCCAATTTCAAAGGAACAGCCATTGGAGGATAGGAGGCGTTTAATGTAATACGGTAGCCTGAGTATTCGTCATCCTCACGTATCTCCCCAATCCGTTCAAAAGAAAATACGACATCATCGCCCACATTGATTTTACAGATTTCCTCAAACATCTCGGTAAGAGTTTCCTTTGTCAATGGAATGCCTTTTATCGTTGCATCCATATCCATGGTGGCACGAGTATCAAGCCCTACCATAGCCGCTATTAGAAAGCCGCCCTTCAAAATAAAGTGTGGATAATATTTTGACATCGAAATTCGCTCAAGTAAACGCTCCAGCATATAATTTTGCATGACAATCTGAGCAGAGATATTCTTTTCTTTTGCCATGTTTTTTATAATTGCCTTTAGCTGCATTGCATTTTTCATAACAGCACCTCCAGATAAGAACGGACTTTTTTCTCTACCTTGAGCAGCTTTGCATATTTAGAAAGCAAAGGGATATTTTTTGCCTCACTCCTTGAATATCTCTTGAAGGTTTCAGAAATAATATGAATGTCTGTATGGCTCCGTCCTTTTAAAATATCGCATAGGGTTCTTTCTATTCCGTATGCTCTGACTATATTTCCACCCGGAGTTTTAACATCGGTAACACCAACATCATATAGATCATTTTTCACACGGTCAAAGATAACATTTTCAAGCTTTAAAGCTGTGGTGTTATAGTTAATAGGAAAAGTCATATGATATTTATGCGGCGTTCTATCTGTAAACCCATGAAGAAACAATGAAGTCTCTTTTGAAAAAATTCCTTTTTTAAATCTTATTTGCAAATTAAAAATTTCATCCTCCCAGATTTCAGGCAAAATATACACCCCTCGTGATGTGCGCTCCAGAATGCCTTTATCTGCTAGGTACTTAAGACTCCCCCTCGACAAACCACGTGCACTTACCTGCTCTGCAGTAACAGTACCTTTGTTTTCATGAACCATTTGCATAATTAATTCTTTGTTTGTCATGGCAAGCCTCCTCTCAATTTTGACTTTCTTGCATATAATTATAATATTACTATGCGCAAAAGTCAAATGTTGAGGTATTTAAAAAGCATCTGACAGAAAGACTTTATTCGAACATACGGTGGCTATAGCCAGCTTACCAATTCATTTCAGATTCAACACCATATAAAATCTGCAATTTTAGTTTTTAGGTCGTGTTAAGCTAAAATGCTTTTACCAATAATATGATTTTTTGAGAGCTTTCCGTTCTTCGCTTTCCTCATGATTTCTCTCACCAAATAGCTCATCCTTCCTTGCTATCGTTGGATCAAACCAGTCAGCCTTTTTCTTAGCCCAGTCAATAAATTCTACTGTGTTTTCGTCATTCATGTCCACTTTTGGCTCTAATGCATTAATATAAGCCCTTATAAGCCCTAATTTTACAAGCCAAATCATAGTCCTGAGCTATATTCGTCAATGCAATAGTCTTATCAACTTCTTCGTTATACCGGATTTTTCGCTCCTCACGCCGCCTTTTCTCCTCCTCTTCTCTTCGCTTTTCCTCCTCGTAGGCTTCCCGGTTTTGCGTATCACTTCGGATTCCTCATAAAGTTCTATCAGCATAGGGAAACTCAGTGTTTTGGGGCAATATAACTTATCTCAAACAGAATAAATAGCAAAAGATAACCGGAGGGGAGGGAGTCGGTTTTTTACATCCACAGCATTTCCGGGAATACCTCCGGGTCATGCCCTGATATGTTCTTGCGCTAATCCAACTCCTGTCTTAAGTACTACAATTCTTGCTTAATTATTTATGAGGTTTTAATTCTACCGCCTGCCAACACTTGTATATATTTATCAAAATATGGTATCACATGTTCGAACTCAATGAATGGATTATGTACCCTTAACTCAGGACAATTCAGCAAGGCCATTTCTAAATGCTACTGAGGATTCTCCATTTCCTATTCCACAGGGCATTAAGGCTATTAGCTTTTCACGCAAAACTCCGAGTCGTATTTATGTATTTTACTTGCATTAGAAACAGCTTTAAGTAAGCTATTATTGGTTGCGTAATCCAAATTGCCAATAACAATTATTCTGTCTCGTGCTCTTGAAAGAGCAACGTTTAGGCGCCGTACATCAGCAAGGAAGCGAAACGATCCAACCGTTCTTGTTAGACTGAATATCACAACGTCGCATTCCTTGCCTTGAAATCCGTCGACGCTGTCAATATTTATATCGAGACTGCTTAGAGACTCCGTTTGTAGAAACTTCCGTAACATAAATACTTGGTGCTTGTACGGGGCTATAATGGCAACTGATGTTCCATTGTTTGAATTGGCATTAAGTTTCATTAGTACACCAGAGATGATTTCACATTCGTTAAGATTATAAATTCTCTGCTTCTCTGCTCTATCCACTTCGTCAAGCGGCCATGTTTGTGTAGGAATATAGTCTATCCAAAGGATACCGTCCTCGACATCTGCATTTCTGCCATTTTTTAGCTTTTCTGGATAGAATAGCTTTCTAATAAGATCTCCGATTTGGTTCGTCATGCGGTATTGTGTATCAAGTAGCGTTACATTATTTGAGCGCAAAAACAGGTCATCTATATACATATAATTCTGCAAGTTGCACTTTTCTATACTCCGAATGACTTCGATTTCCTCGGAGCAGAAAACTGGTGGTAGTTGTTTGGGATCGCCAACTAATACCGCTTTTTGAGCAATGGCAAGTGGCATTAGGATTTCGGGTAGGGTTGCTTTGCATACCTCGTCAACAATCGCAACATCGAACATTTGCGATGAAGATTCAAATACATAAGCGCTAACTCGATTACAAGGTAAGCGTCAAATACAACCCATCTACAACTATTGTTACTTCTGATATAAACTCTTATCATTAAGCCTGCATGATTGTGGCAATGATTGCGACCAAGGCATCAACGAATCAAGCACATTCAGATCATT
>JAAZCB010000534.1 GCA_012513545.1 Clostridiaceae bacterium | reverse complement strand
TGTCATTTTCAGTACACCATTCAGAAACAGTTTGTCCTGATGATCGAAAGGCTTCAACTTGGTTATATCTTGTATCTGCAAGTTCTTTATTTTGCATGAGATAATACCTCCCTTTAGTTTTGGTGATATTATCTCATGTATAATTCATCATTTTTATGTGCTAACTTTTAACAATTTCTTTTTAGTAAAGTATATTAAATTAAAAGCTACTTTCAGAGACGGCTTTGCAGTTACTGACACAGAGAATCTGAGGAAACCGAATCCCCCTATTCTTTAGAAGGGCTAGCGGAGAAATGCTATTGATTCCTATGTAGCCGCTTTAAGATAACTGAAAGCTACTTACATATGCGTTATATGTAGCGTGAAAAAATGGAAAGTATACACCAAAATATTTATTGTATACTTTCCATTCTCCTGCAAGTGATTTTATGTGATTCTTTGGAAAAGTTTATAAATCTTCTAACAATTTAACAATACGATGAGTTGGCATAACAATATTGACAACCAGTATAGCATTTTTTGGGTGGCCATCCTCCTATATCTATTGAATGCGTACACCCACATAAATTCCTTTTTCGTGGCTCATCTTTTCGTGTTTGCTTTTTCAAAGGATGTAACTCTTCTAACAAATATCCATCAATACATCTCGATTCAGGCAATTCAGGAACACAACAGGAATATATATTAACATTATATTTAGTAGAAATATTATTTAGCCATTGAAGTGCTTTTGTTCTCTCATCTTTATTAGGAGAAATTATTGTCCAACCGATTGATTTAAATCTTTTATCAACCTTTTTATGTACATCTTTTTCTAAAAAACTAGTGCTAAAAGTATTTATACCTAAATTTGAAGCAATGGAAACAATTGACTCTGCAACATTTAAGTTTGAATATATTTCTTCAGTATTAATATTTTTAATTTTTATAAGAGGATCAATCCTTAATCTTATCCTTTGAGGACTACCCAATAGTGTTATTACACCTTCTAATGATTTTAGAGCATAACTTGGCTTTGGTGCGTTTGGTTCTATAGCGAAAGGAATACCGTTTATGACTTTTCCAATATTTATTCCACCCATACCAGTAATTGTACACTGTAGATATACCTGAATGTTTATACGCTTTAACTTCTCTATAAAATTTGTCAATTTATTATCCAGTAATGAATCAGGATGCTTTGTCCATAGCACTAACGTGTGTATATCAATACCCTTATCTAACCTTTTATTAACCTCTTGGATTATATCATCAGGATAATATTTGGGCATATCAGTCATTCTAGATGCACTTAGTATAACAGAATTACGTGTATTTGAATAATTCAAAACACCAAAAATAGATATTTGATCCATAAACACCTCGAACACAAGTTCTTTTTAGCATTATAACACATTATAATCTTCATTAAAATAGTCCGGTAACATATCATTATATTTAATTTGTTCCTCTTCTACGTAAAGTGGGTTGAAATCTGACTCATTTAATAATACATTATAAAGCATATTGAACCTAAAATTTGTTTTTAGTTTATCAATGCAAAGGCTCTCATCAAATTCTGGGCAAGCGTATTTCATTAATATATAAGCTCCCCGCAAACGATGGTAAGATATATCTGTAGAATATTTCTGGTTAGATATATAACTTTTGATTTCATTTTTAATAGTTAATGTAAAACGGGCATCTTTTTTTAGCAAAGCTTCCACTAATAGCATATTTTCCAGTTATAGTCTTAAGTAGTGGTGTAAAATTGGCGGCTTAAAATTGATGGAATATATTGTTCATTGAAAACAAAGCCACGATATGGTTTTCTACTATGTTAGCCCAAAACAAAAGTAGAGGAGGTCAT
>JAAZCB010000533.1 GCA_012513545.1 Clostridiaceae bacterium | reverse complement strand
TTCTTCTGTGCCTAAATAGCTTACTGATTGAAAACTATTAATATTATAACTTCCAACATAAACAACTCCAGGTTTAAAAATAACTTTTTCAATATTTCCAATGCTTCCATCTGATATTGGTTTACTAAAGCACCAAATATCTCCGTAACTTATATTATATGCTCCATCAGAAACATTACTGTTAATTTGAAAATTCAGCTTGAATAAATTTCCTGAAGTTCTTATAGTATCTGAAAGATTACTGTTATTCACATAAAATAAGACCTTTAAACCACCTGAAATTTCTTGTACTGTAAAACCTTCGCCAGAAGCTATTGTGAGTGAACCAGCATCAAAACCAGTATAAGTTAATATGTTTTTGTCATATCTAATAACGAAATCAAAATTACAAATTCCTTCAGTAGGAATATTGTTTATATTAACTGGTATTTGAAGCACATCTCCTGAATTCTTATTATCATTTGGCATTTCTATACATAAAGTGTTTTCTTTATACGCAGATAATAAATATTGCTTAGTGTCTGAGTGACCGGAAAAAGGATGTACTTGCATATAATATCTTCCAGGGTCTAAATTAATATTTATAAATTCATTTGTATTGCTTCCCGAAACAGAATAACTAACGACATTTTCCAAGTAATCATATATGTATATATCATAGTCTGTCCCGCTTGGAATATTTTGAAGTTCAAAAGTGAAATTTCCAGTTTCATTAATATTTACATTAAACCAGTCATCATCATTTTCATTGTCAATTGTTGCATTAAAAGAATTCCCTAAAAACATACTTGTTGATTGATCAATAAAATCATTGTTCTCGTATATATCAGGAGTAGATGAAACCACATTTAGTTCATAGTTACTTAAGTAATCTGAGCCCGAATATGAATAAACTCTTATATAATATGTTCCAGTATTATTAACAATGATATTCGCTTTTTCTGACTCATTTCCTGAAAAATAAGATCCACTAATATAAGAAGCGTTTTCATCATAAACAGCAATATCATAATCACATCCATAAGTAATATCATCAAGGGTTACTGTAATTCTACCTGGTTCATCAACGTTTACAGCATACCAATCTTCATCGGTATTTATATTAATATTACCATTAACGGGCATATCAAACTCAATTGTTTTTGAAGTAGGAATATTATCATTGGGTTCATATGAATCTGGGGTACTATCATTTGAATACAGCATTAATTGGTATGTGTGGTTTCCAGTACTCAAAAACTCATAATTGTGTACATATATATAGTAATTGCCAGTTGCTGATGGGGTAATTGTAACACTTTCATCAGTATCTCCAAAGTGTGTCGATTGTACAACAGGTTGTCCTAATTGTGAATTATACAAATACAAATCTAAATCATTTCCAGTTTGTATTCCTTTTAATTCCACAGTATATTCTTTATTAGCTTCAAGATTTGCAATATACCAGTCACAATCACTTGCATTTAAAGTATTTCCAGCAACAGTACCTATTTCTAATAACATACCTGTTGAATAATAATCATTAGGCTCTACTTCAGTTATGTATGATAA
>JAAZCB010000532.1 GCA_012513545.1 Clostridiaceae bacterium | reverse complement strand
TAACTGAAAACCCAAATCTTAGTAAGGAGCTTGGTACCAGGCACCGTGCTGCTTTGGGTATAACAGAGGTATCGGATGCAATAGTTGTTATTGTTTCAGAAGAATCAGGAAAGATTTCATTTGCATTAAATGGAGGACTTACAAGAAATCTTACTTCCGACACATTAAGAAAGGCATTAAGCAAGAACCTTTTGGAAAAGGATGTTCCTAACAAAAAGCTGTCGTTATGGAAGGTGAAGGCTAAATGAATGAGTTAATGAAAAGGGATACAACCGTTAAAATATTTTCCATATTATTTGCAGTGATTCTTTGGTTTTTTGTACTTGACAGTTCAAACCCTATCAGTTCGGTTGAATTGAGTATTCCTTTAAAAATTGAACATGAGGATATTATAAAGAATAATGGTTTTTTAATTAAGGACAGGAGCTTTCCAAGGAATGTTTCAATAATTATTAAGGGAAGAAGTGATAAGATAAGCAGTTTTAATACAAATGATGCAGAAGCAATACTTGATCTTTCCAAAGTTAAAGGCGATGAAACGAAATTTCTTCACGTAGATGTATACATAAACAAAAACAAGGACGGTATATCTTTAGAAGGTGTAACACCAAGGGTAATACCTTTAGAACTCGAGAAGGTCGGAGAGAATCCGTTTCCGGTAAGAGTTGTTTTATCGGGTGAACCAAAAGAGAATTACAAGGTTGTTTCAGTTGAGGCTGTTCCGGAAACAGTTTCAATAGAAGCAGCAGACAGCATTATAAATGACATTGGAGAAGTCAAGACCTTTGTAGATATTAGTGACATCAGCAGAGATCTTGTAATGAAAAGTGATTGCAAGGTTTATAATAAGGATGGTAATGAAATTGTCGAACTTGATAAAAAACTTAGTGTTGAAGTGAAAATTGAGCTTGCCAAGGAAGTACCCATAGTTCCAAGTGTAAAAGGAAAACCGTCAAAGAATTTTACTGACGGTATTCATAAAGTTAATCCTTCAAAGGCCCTTATAACGGGTTCGGCTGATGTCATCAACATGATTGACAATCTGAGGACTCTGCCTATTGATATAGAAAATATTAGTGAGAGCATGACTCATATGATTGACTTGGAGCTTCCAAGCGGAGTACGCCTTGTGGAAACGCCAAGGAGTGTCAGGGTTGATGTTATTATAGAGCGCTTGGCAACAAAAAAATTTACATTTGATTCAAAAGACATTGAAATGGAGAATAAAGATGATTCATATAAATACACTATAGAAAATGATAATATCAATATTGATATTTCAGGAAATTGGGAAGAACTCGAGAAAATCAGTAAGGATAGTTTAAAGCCAAGTATAGATGTTAACGGACTAACTGAAGGAACATATACCAGGGTTCTCAAGGTTCTGCTTCCGAACACTGTACAACTTCTTCAGAATTATGAAATCAGGGTTGAACTGAAAAAACGCTAGAATTATTGAGGTATAAATGAAATTTGTTGTTCACAATATTAAGCTTTCATTAGATGAAAATATCGATGCTTTAAAAAAACTTGTGTCAAAAAAGTCCGGAATAAATATGAATGATATTAAGTCTTTCAGGATAGTCAAGGAATCAATTGACGCTAGAAAGAAGCCGCTGATATATCTTGTTTATTCAGTCCTGGTTGAAACAGAGGGCAGCTGTAAACCAAAGGGTAGAAGTGAT
>JAAZCB010000531.1 GCA_012513545.1 Clostridiaceae bacterium | reverse complement strand
CTAAGTTTACATAGTCAAGGAAACCCTGAAACTCCTCGAATTGATACAAAAGGCAGCAATATATTTGTTTCCTTTGCGATGACAGCGCATAGAAGGCATTTATTTCATCGTAAAAGAGCTTTTCTGCCTTCTTAGCATCGTTAAGCGGATTGTTCAGCTCATCCGATTGGAGCTTATCATCCTTTAACAAAGCGTGGTAGGACCTTTTAGGAAAAAGCAGCGGGGAAACATACAGAGTATCTATGCTTTTAAAGGCAGTATTACCTCTGAAATAAGGCATAATGAACTTCATATCATGATGGATGATATTATGCCCGCATATGTATTCTGCCCCGGAGATAAAAACGCAAAAATCCCGTATGGATGCGCTATGAAATGTGGCATGGTCACTGCGCACCGCACCTAGATCATGTATTTTTTTGTCTTCAATACCGACTTCGCTATCGATAAAAACAATCGATTTTGTCATTTTTCTCTCCTAACGACGCTTATTATTTCACTCCCAAAGCTTTAGCAAAGGCTTCTATAGTTCACATGTTGACAAATCGTATTATTTCTTATCTATCGTCGTTTCTCATCAAACTTATGGATAATGTCCCCGGTCAACACTTATTCGATTCTGTTTTATCTAATTTGCATTTAAATAACTACAGTCTATATTACTATATAATATAATTTACTTCATAAAATTTACTTCTCCTGCAAAGCGAGCAAATTATTCGAAGTCTCCGTGAATTGGAACGCTACTTTTTCCGCTGTCCACGCTGACCGCTAAACACCACGCAATTCCAGATGAAGACTGCAAAATGCCTTATCCATGCTGTATTCTACCATTTGCAGCCGATTTTAAGACAAAAAAGAAGTAACCGTTGCTGATTTAGTATCAACAACGGTTACTTCTTTGGTTGCGGGGATAGGATTTGAACCTATGACCTTCGGGTTATGAGCCCGACGAGCTACCATACTGCTCCACCCCGCGATAAATATGGTGCCGGAGACCGGAATCGAACCGGTACGGGAGGTAAGTCCCGCAGGATTTTAAGTCCTGTGCGTCTGCCAGTTCCGCCACTCCGGCAACTGAATCCGCTTCATTTCTAAGCGGCTTTTTTATTATAATACATGTTATTTCTAATGTCAACACAATTTTATTGTTAATTTAGACCATAACAAAAGCTTCGAGACATCGAGTCCCTCGCCTTTTGCCGGATTTCCCTCCTGGAAATGGCCCTAATAAAAAGCGAGGGTCATCGAGTCCCTCACTTTTTTCCTCTTTCACTTCGTTCGAAAGAGGTTAAATTAAAGTGGTTCTTGCACAATAACAAAAACCACTTAATAAACATATTCTACAGTATAATAACAGTCAAGGTAAAAAACATCACCACATAATGGTCGTAATAATGATAATTCAACCAGTACAGACTATTTACCAATATTATATACTAACAGCTACTGTACAGATTTCCTGTAACCGCCACTGCCTCTTTTTGACTCAAAATTCTTCTTAAGGTCATGCATTTTTTCATCACTGTCTTTCATGAATTTTGCAAGACGTTCCTCAAAAGAAATATTTGATGGATTATTTCTGTTCCAATCTATTTCCTCTGGCTTTGAAGACCTTGAATTCCTTGGAGGTCTTGAAGAAGATGCTGTGTCCGATGCTTTCTTAATGGACATACTAATCTTGCCATTTTTGTCTACAGATATTATTTTTACTTTTACAACCTGATTTTCGCTAAGATGAGTTTTAATATCCTTAACATATTCCTCAGCAACTTCAGAGATGTGAACTAAACCTGTCTGACCGTTAGAGAGTTGAACGAAAGCTCCAAAATTTGTAATGCCGGAAACTTTTCCCTCAACAATTTTACCTACTTCAACGAGCATAAATTAAATAATCCTCCTGATTAAATAAAGTAATTTGATTATATAATATGTAAGTTACTTACGTCAAGTATCACTATTTACTAATCGGTCTCAAATATTATCATTCAGGTCTATCTGTTTATGTCCACAAATACCCTCTCACCATGTTTTACCATGTCAAGCTTCTCTCTGGCAACCTTTTCAATATATTCCCTGGAGTTAATCTCCTCTTTTTGCTTAAGAAGTTTATTATTAAGATTTATTTCCTCATCAATCCTAGCCTGTATGTCTTCCATATAGCTCTGTTGAGCATATATCATATTCTGCTGCTTAATAAAAATATATCCCAGATAAATCAATAATACACTTGTAATAATAATCAGCCCCCATGCGGGCTTTTTTCTTTTGTTCATAAAGCTACTCTCCCATAATTCTTTAAAAAACCAATCAAAAACAATTTGCTATTGAATTGAGCATACTATATATAATTCTACGAGTTTTAGAAAATTCCTCCTATACTATATTTTTTTCCTAATATTTTTTAAAATTATCTTAAGTATTTTCAGTTTTTCAAGTCGCACCTTTCCAATTCTTTTTATTTTTCTGCCACCTTTAGCAAAGATTCCGGATATAATCCTGGCAGGTACCCTAATTATTTTATACACTATCTTAAAAGGAATCAACAGGAAGCTGAAAAGAGTAATAATGATTTTATAAATAACTCCTATGATAAATAAAAATACCTTCATCACGATTCTGCTTAAAAGTAATGCATAGATGACTATACCCTGAATTACGCCAATAAAAACATATCCCCTTATTTCCCCGTCATTGGAGTAATACACAATGCCAAAAAGAACAAAAGCCGCAATTATCCAATACGTAAAATCCTCAAGACATATAATCAGATTCCCGGACTTAATTGCTTTTCTTCCAACTCTAAAAACATCGTATATAAAGGCTACAAGCATGCCTCCCAATACGCAGCTAAAAAATACATAAACCTGGTTTCCAACAGTCATCACCAATTTTTATCACTTATCCTCTACCTGAACATTTTTGCAAAAAAGCCCATTCCCTTTTTTGAACCATCTTTTTCATTATACTCAAGGCTGATTACAATTCCTTCAATACTAAGTTCAGAGCTATCAATGCTTAATTTATTAATACGAAGGTCTTCACCCCTTATTATTAAAATACCTAATTCCGTGTCCACAACTATTGTTTCATCATTAAAGCTCTCAACGTCAAGAACCCCTGATATACTGAGTTTCTCTCTATTTTCAAGTATGATATTTTGAATTCCCGTTTTTGTTGTTTTTTTGTCCTCGATCATCTTAATCCCTCCAGCAAATTAAGTTATGACATCTGCAAAACAATCCGCAGTTTTTATTTCATATAAAATGTTTATGCATGTACAACATCAAAAATGCTTTATTGGCAAAATAAAAAAGGACTGTCCTTATGCAAATTCCAAAGACAGTCCTTTTTTATTCAATTATGTACCATTTTATAGCTCAGCTTTTTATTACATACATTTCTTTAGACTCATTTTTTAAGACATGTTCACTTATTGAAACAACCTCAACACTTGTAGTACTATTCCCAAACTGGATTTCTATAACATCGCCTACTTTTACTTCTGAACCTGGTTTTGCAGACTTATCGTTTATTTTAACCCTTCCCTGTTCGCACGCTTCATTTGCAAGTGTACGCCTCTTAATAAGCCGTGAAACCTTCAAATATTTGTCTATTCTCATTTTAATCACCCCTTTTATCGCAGCGGTTATTGCTCCTTTTATTCAAGCACCCGCTGCGATATGTATAAGAAAGGATTATTTGTTAACCAGTTCTTTCAATCCTTTTCCTACCTTGAATACCGGTGATTTTGTGGCCGGTATCGTTATTTCCTGCTTTGTCTGAGGATTTCTTCCCTTTCTTTCCGCTCTTTCCCTTACTTCAAATGATCCAAATCCTACCAGTTGAATTTTATCACCCTTCGATAGCGCTTCCTCAACACTTTCAATAAAGGCATTAAGAGCCTTTTCAGAGTCCTTTTTTGATAATTCACTTTTTTCAGCCATACTTGAAACTAATTCTGTTTTATTCATTACACATTCCTCCTGTTATTTATGATGTCTTTAATATATGAAACATCAGTTTCATTATGATTTTCCCTTTGCTTTATTCCAGTATTCATCCATTTCAGCGAGCGTCATATCCTCCATCTTCTTACCGTCTCTGGCACTTTCCCTCTCAATGTATTCAAACCGTGTAATAAATTTGTTTATCGTTCCTGTTAATGCCAGCTCAGGTTGTATATCCAGAAACCTGGATAGATTAACTATGGAAAATAATACATCTCCAATTTCATCATTTATTCTTGCCACATCTTTACTTTTATATACATCTTTCAACTCATCTATTTCTTCTCTTACCTTTTCGAATACTTCCTCCGCATTGTCCCAGTCAAATCCAACTCTTGAAGCCTTTTGCTGAACCTTGTAACTTCTCATGAGTGCCGGAAGGTTTGAAGGTACATCTTTTAACCCATCAGTGTTGCTTTTTATACCCTTCTCCTTTTTCTTGATTTTTTCCCAGTTTTCCACAACATCCTCTGCCGTGTCTGCTTTATCCTGCCCAAATACGTGCGTATGCCTCAATACCATTTTTCTGCTTACTCCCGTAATAATATCCTCTATGTTAAATGTCCCTTGCTCGGAGGCAATCTGTGCATG
>JAAZCB010000530.1 GCA_012513545.1 Clostridiaceae bacterium | reverse complement strand
TTGATATGGCCACATAAGCAATCCACCGTCAAGAACAGTAACATCAGTATAGCCATAAAACTTAAGATACCTTAGTGCAATGTAAGCGCGCTTTACTGAATCACAAATTAAACATATTCGGCTATTTTTATCTATTGTTTCATTTGGTTTAATCAACTCTAAGTAGTCAACATTTATTGAATTAGGAATATGTCCTAAGGCATATTCATCTTCACTCCTTACATCAATAATCCGTATATCGGAATTGTTCATAGCTTTATGAAGTTCCTTAATAGAAGTCGTTTTAAATAGTCCATTCATTTTATTGTCCAGTACGTTTGCTGATAAGTTTATAGCTGAAATTGGAGTTCCAAAAAGAGGGCTGTATGAAAGATCTAAATATTGCAAATCTTCAACAGTTGCACCGAATTTCATTGCTGTAACAACAGTATCAACGTACTTGTCAATAGGACCTTTTCCGAAAGCCTGTAAGCCTATAATTTTCCTGTCAGATTTACGTGCAATAAGTTTAATCACGTCGTAGTCTGAACCGGGAAAATGCTTTGGTACGTTACGTGCACCAATAGTTACACATTCATAATCAATATCCGCATTTATTGCATCCTTTTCAGACAAACCAGTTTTACCGGCACCTATCGAAAATAGTTTTAAAATTATCGTTCCTGCAACTCCCGGAAATTCTATAGAACAGTTTTCATTGATGATATTAATACCACATACTCGGCCGGCTTTGTTAGCTGTCGAGCCCATTGGTAACCAGCTATTCTTATTTGTGTATAAATTGTAATTTTCAGCACAATCACCAACAGCATAAATATTATCACAAGATGTTCTAAACTTTTTGTCAATAATTATTGTATGATTCTTATTTAGCTTAACTATACTTGTATCAATAAAGTCTGTATTTGGGCTTACACCTACTGACATAACGATAAGGTCGGTAGTAATAGTACGTTTATTCGTAATAATGCTTTTAATGAGTTTCTTATCTTCACTAAACTCAAAACTATTAGCACTTTCACCAGTAAAAACGTTGATACCATTTTCAACAACAATATTCCTAATTATGTCTCCAAAATCTTGATCGAATGACGGAAGCAATTGATTGGAGAGCTCAATAATTGATACTTGTATTCCAAGCTTTTTTATATTCTCTGCAAGTTCTAAGCCTATAAATGATCCGCCAATAATACTGATATGATGCACATTGTTATTTTTTATATATTCTTTAATTTTGAATCCATCATTAACGCTTCTTAAAGTAAAAAAATTATTTGCCTTACATCTTAAAGAATTGGGTATTACTGGTGATGCTCCTGTTGCAATAACCAAGCGGTCATACTCAACACTAAAATTTTTCTTTTGGATTAAATCCCAAACCTGTACAGTATTTTTATTATATTCAATTTTCTCTACACGACACCCTGTAAAAACCCTTAGTCCAAATTCATTGCGCAATTGTTCAGGACTTTTAATTATTACAGATTCTGTACCATTTATCACGCCTCCAATATAATAAGGTAGCCCACATCCTGAATATGAAGTGTATTCTTCTTCTGTTATTAAGATTACATCCATATCAGGATGTTCCCTTTTAGCTTTTAATGCTACTTTAGGACCTGCAGCACCACCGCCAATAATTACTATCTTATTCATATGTTTTAAGCCTCCAAAGTTTTAGTCTTAGTTTTTATGTTTATCATTATCTACTCTGATTTTAATCCTTAAATTTAACACTTATTAGTTTTTATACCGGGCATGCAGTTTCCCTTATCACCTAAGCAGTCTATACAGCAAATGAATGTAGCTTCTTCCTCTGATATGCATTCAAGAGAATGTGGCTCCCAAGAAGGTACATATAGTACATCTCCGGCTTCTATAATAGCCTCTGATTCACCTGATACAATTTTAAGTTTTCCAGTAAGAACAAAAATTCCTTCAACATACTCATGGTCGTGTATTGGTATAATATAATTCGGCTTTACGGTAAAGTAACGCATTGCAAAATTATGCTTATAATCTGCATCTCCAACTCCTTTATGTATCAGCCACTTAATGGTAACTCCCTCCATTGAAAGAGTTTCACCCTTATACACTAATTGCGTTACAGGGAATTCCTTAACATCATTAAGTTTTCTAACAATCATTTTCTTCTCCTTTCATAAGCTCATTGCTTTTATTAATTTT
>JAAZCB010000056.1 GCA_012513545.1 Clostridiaceae bacterium | reverse complement strand
TTTACATAGGTGTTTAAAGAGGACCTGCTGAGCAAAAAGGACATGCAGAAGAAAAAAAAGCTTTGTTTGGTGATACCCTCTCTTCATTCTGGAGGTATGGAAAGAGTGATGAGTCAATTAGCCCAATATTTTTCCGTAATAGAATCACTCGAGTCCCATATGATTCTTTATGGTCGTAAACCGGAATTGTTTTATAATATTCCGGATGAAATAATACTCCACTTGCCAAAGAATAGCTTTAATAACTGGATTAGGCTCCTCTCAACTATAAGTAGGCTCTTCTTCCTTAGAAATAAAATCATTGAGCTTAGACCCGATATAATCTTGAGCTTTGGTGAACGATGGAATAGTTTCGTTTTAATATCAGTTCTTGGTTTATCTTTCCCCGTTTTTATATCTGATCGATGCAGCCCCACCAAAAACTTGGGATATCTTCATGAAATTTTGCGTCGTATTCTTTATAAAAAAGCAGCCGGTATTATAATTCAAACGCAGAAAGCGATGGATATTTACAAGCTGCGATTTAAAAATGTAAGATTTGCAGTAATTGGGAACCCTATCCGGGAGATTCCGCAGTTAGAAAGTCTGACTAAAGAAAACATAATTCTTACTGTCGGTAGAATTATACCAAGTAAAAATCATTCTAAATTAATTGACAGTTTCCTCAAATTAAACATGCCAGATTGGAAACTATATATTGTTGGAGGTAATGCATTGAGAATGAATCTTCTGGAGGAGTTGAGGGCAAAGGTAAATTCACTTGGAGCATCTGATCGAATCAAACTAACTGGTAGCGTAAGAGATGTTGATCAATATTATAGAATGAGCAAAATATTTGTTTTCACTTCTGAATCAGAGGGATTCCCAAATGTTATTGGAGAAGCAATGGCTGCAAGCTTACCGGTTGTGTCATTTGATTGTATGGCTGGTCCTTCGGACATGATTAATGATGGAGTAAATGGATTTCTAATAGAGATGAACAATTATCCAAGGCTGGAAGATAGACTAAGATTGTTAATGTGTAATCCGGACTTGATTAATGAGATTGGGATTGAAGCAAGGAGAAGTATTAAGCGATTTTCTGTGGAAAAAATGGGAGGGTCATACTTAAAATTTATAACCAACAAATTATAGGATATTTCAGTGGTACATCTGTTTAATAATATTAGTCGTATGCTCTGTCCAATGTCAGAGCAAATACCTCGAAACAATAATGGTTATCTAATGGTCACATTACAGAAGCAACACAAAGGAGTACTTTACGGGTTTTCTTATACGTATATACTAATTGATATATTTAATAGCTAATGTCTATCTCAAGTTCAAGTTACAATTTGGTGCTAAATTTGAAGAACATCCCTGGATGGCACACGGCTAGAAAAATCCTTGTTATTGAGAGTGATGATTGGGGAGGGATCAGGTTTCCATCAAAGAAAATATACAACATGCTGGAAAAAGCTGGTGTTCCTCTGACAAAGGGATATATGAGATATGATTCATTGGAGTCGGCTAAAGATCTGGAAGCACTTTTTGATGTGTTGGAAAGTGTAAAGGATAGGAATAAAAGGTGTGCAGTGATCTCTCCCGCAGTAAATGTAGCCAATCCTGATTTCAAGAGGATTAGGGCGTTCGGATTCATAAAATACTATTACGAGAAATTTTCTGATACCCTCAGTAGACTTGACAAAGGACCTGATACAATACATATGTGGCAACAGGGGATAGAGGCAGGGATTTTTATTCCTGAATTGCATGGACGGGAGCATATATCTGTGCAATTTTGGCTCGAAAAACTACGTGAGGGTAATAAAGACTTACTACTGGCATTTGATAATGAAGTAGCTTCTGTGGATATTCCGGGAGTAAAACCGGTCCTCCAGGGTTTTCGACCTGAGTTTTATTTCGACAGCGGAGACCAAAAGCAATTTTTGGAGGATGCTATCCGGGAAGCGCACTCTCTCTTTAACAATATCTTTGGGTACAAGCCATTGGTGTTTGTCCCCACAAATGGCATATTTCATCCAGATTTTGATGATACACTTGCAAAATGCGGTTTGAAATTTGTGAACGTAAATCACTTTAGTCTTATGCCTAATGGCAAAGGTGGGTTGAAATTCAGATTCTCAGTAACAGGGCAGAAGGTAAAGAGTGGAATGAGATACTATATACGAAATTGCGCATTTGAACCCTCGTCTGAGTCATATAAAGGTATAGAACTTACTCTTAAGCAGATAGAAATTGCATTCAAGTGGAGGAAGCCTGCTATTATCAGTAATCACAGAGCTAATTTTGTAGGAAGCATCTCAGTTGAAAATCGGGAGAATGGCCTTCGCGAGCTACATAAACTGCTACTTGCTATTGTTACCAGATGGCCCGATGTAGAGTTCCTGAGCTCCAGGGAGGCACTTAACTATTTGAATGAAACCAACAGGTAACCATGTCACGAAAGATTGTATTTATAAATCAGGCCACAGGATATCTGACAATAGATATAATTAATACATTTCTGACTGAATTCGATAAAGTTGCTCTTATCACTGGCAGTGTACGTGTTCAAAACATTGAACTTGACCCCAAAATACATGTTACGAAGATTCTTAAGTATAATCGGGGAGGGAATGTCCGAAAAGTCATATCCTGGATTGTAGGGACATTGCAGATCTGGTTTCTATTATTGTGTAAGTATAAGGATTATGAGAGGATTTATTTTACTATCCCACCAACTGCGTATCTGTTGTCATTGCGCCATGGAACCCCATTTTCTATAGTTATCTATGATCTTTACCCTGAGGCATTGTTGATCCACAATTTTTCAAGAAATAGTTATTTTTTCAAGTGGTGGTCAAATCAAAACCGTAAAATATTTGCCAAGGCACATAAGATATTTACCCTGAGTGAATACATGAAATCTCTGATACAGGATTATTGCCAAGATTCGGATATTTGTGTAATACCAAATTGGTCTGCCTTCTCAAGACTCAGGCGCATTGACAGAACAGGCAATCTGCTGATAAAAAACGAAGGGCTGAATGGTATGTTTATTGTCCAGTATTCAGGTAATATCGGGCTCTCCCATAATGTTGAAGTTCTTCTGGAGGTTGCTGAAAGTTTAAAATCTGAGAGAGATATTATGTTCATTATAATTGGACGTGGAGAGAAAAGCGTAACAATAGGTGATTTGATTAGCTGGAAGAAACTCACTAACTGCCGGTTGTTGCCCTTTAGAAAGGATGATGAGTTATTTGATTCACTTTGTGCTGCTGATCTCGCAGTAATCACTTTGGATGACAGCATCCCGGATATTAGCGTGCCAAGTAAGATTTATAACATAATGGCAGCCGGTACCCCCGTAATGGCAATTGCCTCTGTCAATTCGGGCTTAGCTGACATTATTACTCGACATAAAATGGGAAGGGTTTTTGACAAAGAAAATATCATTGATATTTGCCAATTCATTAAAGAGCTTAAAAACGATCCCAAGTTATGGAATTATCTCTCTGAAAACTCACTCAATGCATCCCGGCAATACACAATTGCCAATGCGACTAAATATCTTAACTACTATCTTGAAAAAGCAATCTAGACTTATAAACAAGTTAGTCCGGCGTTCTCTTTATCTGATATATTATATTAAAAGGTTGGACTACAGGCAATTACATCATTATCTCAAATACTCTGTAGGCCTAACTGGGAGGTCAGGTAGTCACATCCTTTTAGATTTATTATTATCTGTTTACAGATATAATATCTCGATTATGGATTATTTCTATTTCCGATTCTTTGAACTGGAAAAAGAAGAAAGACGTTTATGGGCTGGGACGGGATTTATGTATGAATATCAATTGATCATGAATCCCACGGATTTTAGGGGAGTTTTGGCCGATAAAATACAATTCCTGCAAAACTACAAAGACTTTATAAAGCGACGTTATGTAACTTTTAATGAACTAAGGACCGATGAAAGCCTTGTTGATAAAATCATGACTAATTCTTCCGGACGCATTGTACTTAAAAATTCTTTCGGACAGGTTGGGTCTGAGGTCGAGGTTATTTCATGCATCGATTTTTCTGCCCGAACACTGATTGATCTTATGAGGCAAAAGAAATATAATCTCATAGAAGAATATATTGTGCAGCATAAGGCCTTAATGACCTTATCTCCAACAGGGGTCAACACAATCCGTATATTCACACAAATTCATAATGAGCATGTTCATTTTCTTGGGGCACGATTAAGGATATCCGTTAATTCACGGGTAGATAATATGGCTGCAGGAAATCTGGCAGCACCTGTTGATATTAATTCAGGAATGGTAAACGGGCCTGCAGTATATAGCGATATTACTAAAAGTAGCAGCCTGATTCATCCTATTACCGGTGTAGAAATTACAGGATTTGTTGTTCCATTTTGGAAAGAAATAATTCAACTTGTAGAAAAAGCCGCACTCCATATTCCCCAGAACAGGTCCGTTGGCTGGGATATTGCTATAACTGATCAGGGCCCTGAACTTATTGAAGGAAACCATAATTGGTGCAAACTGCTCTGGCAACTACCAATCCGGAAAGGCCTTAAATCTGAATTGGAAAAGTTTCTGTAATGGAAAGGATACTCATTTATATTAAACATAATTTTAAGTTATTATGGTTAATATTTGAATGGGGTAACGGTCTGCTCTTTGATCTTCTATTTAGAAAAAAACTCAATAACCAATTAAGAATTATCTTCACGGAGTTTACCTTGTTGCCTTATTGTTATAGGACACTTAGTCAATCTGATGCGCAGGACTTATACTCCTTTATTCAAAGGCAAGAGTTATCAGATCTTGAGTTTTTTAGACCTCATGGACACGATCTTCACTCCATTAATAGTCAGTTCTCTAACCGGACATTATTGATGATGGGAGTATTTGACCGGGATAATTTAGTCGGCTATTTCTTCCTTAGGTTTTTTGCCAATAAAAAGTGTTTTGTCGGACGACTTATAGATAGAGATTATCGTGGCAAAGGTATCGGGATAAACATGAATCACATTATGTATGAGATATCGTGGAGGATGGGATTTAGATGTCTGTCAACTATTTCTACTAAGAACAAAAATGTATTGAAAGCTCATGCGAAGAATCCGACCATTTCTATTGTCAAAAAACTACCCAATGACTATTTACTGGTAGAGTTCATAAAAGATAAAACAGATAGTTAAATGCAACCACATTTAAGATGATAAAGAGAATATTTGACATTTTCTTTGCGTCACTCGGATTAATATTATTAAGCCCTGTTCTTATTATTGTTGCATCTTTTATTAAAATATTGACACCCGGACCTGTCTTATTCTTTCAGAAGCGCACTGGCCGGTATGGAATTCCGTTTACCATAGTGAAGTTTAGAACGATGAAAGTTGGGAAATCAGAAAGCACGATGACGGTGAAAGGGGACAGCCGTATTACAGATTTTGGGGTAATATTGAGAAGGTATAAACTTGATGAATTGCCTGAATTATGGAATGTATTGATAGGCGATATGAGTCTGGTTGGGCCACGTCCGGATACTCCTGAATTTACAAACCGACTCCAGGGGAATGAAAAATGTATCCTGGAACTCAGACCAGGGATTACAGGCCAAGCCTCGTTGAAATACTCAAATGAGGAAGAATTGCTTTCAAATGTAGACGATCCAGTTAAATACACAGATGAAGTACTTTGGCCGGATAAAGTGAAGATTAATATGGAATATTATGATAACCATGGGATTGTCAAGGATATAGCACTAATTTTAAAGACAATCTCGAATTTATTCAGATAAGCATTAGCTTAGGGCTCAATGGCGCAATGGCTTTTGAGGATAATCCATATGATGGTCATACACTTGAGCCTCAGTTGGAGCAGGTATCTGATCTGCTAGGAACGCTACCGAAGGTTGCATTGGTTGACAGAGGTTACAAAGGTTGGAAGACTATCCTTGGAGTAGATATCATGATGCCCGGCTCTGGCAGAGGGAAGACAACCTATGAAAAGCTCAGAGACAGAACCCGGTTTAGACGAAGGGCAGCACTAGAACCAGTGATCGGACATCTCAAGAGTGATTATCGAATGTTGAGGTACTATCTCGAAGGAGTTGAAGGTGACATAATTAATACTACTATGGAAGCAGTAACCTTCAATATGATGAAGAGACTAAGGCAGATCCGGGGTGCCATTTATTTCGTCCTGGATTTACTGACCGGCAACTGGTCGGTAAAATATGCCTCTGCACAAAAGTATTGAAAAACAAGACTTGTTAAGGATCGACGAAATAGTCAATGTTTTTCGAAACCCTTATTGCTAATGGATTTACATCATAGTAGCGATTAAGAACTCAGGTTAGCCTAATGAAACTTATTATCAATGCTTCTAATCTAAAGACAACCGGAGTTGTACAGGTTGCTGTCTCATTCATTACAGAGTGTATTAGATTTAACAGCAATGACTATTATATATTCATGAGCAAAATTATTTCAGAGCAAATCGCTCCATCAAGATTCCCTGCCAATTTCTCATTTTATTCAATACCTGAATATCCGCAACATGTCATTAAGGGTCTAAGGATAAGGAGATTATTGGCAGTGTTAGAAGCAAGAATTAAGCCTGATTGTGTTTTTTCGGTCTTTGGGCCTTCATGGTGGACTCCAAAGTCGCCCAATATAATGGGGTATGCATTAGCCCATTATCTGTATCCTGAGTCTCCGGTATTTAGCATTCTTCCTTTGAAAGAACGGTTTAGAATAAAACTCCTAAGCATTGTGCATAAGTACTTATTTAAGAAAAATGGGTATTTTTATGTATGTGAGACTGAAGATGTTTCAAGAAGGCTAACAAGGTTTTTAACCTGTAGGGAAGATCATGTTTTCACTGTTTCGAATACTTATAACCACTATTTTGCTACATTTTACCCGTCAGGTTCACTTGTTTTACCACCCAAATTAGCAAGTGAATTCAGAATTCTTGTAATGAGTACTTTTGTCACACATAAAAACATAACGATCTTAAACAAGGTTATTCCATTGCTTAAAACACAACTTCAAGAGATCGAAGTAGTTTTTATTTTGACTGTGGATAACCAGGTATTACATGAGAAGATGTCGAAAGAAGCACTCCAAAGCATAGTCAATTTAGGAAGATTGCCAGTATCTCAATGCCCCTCCTTGTATTATGAATGTGACGCGTTATTTTTGCCAACGCTTATGGAGTGTTTTTCTGCCAATTTTCCTGAGGCTATGATTATGAATAAGCCTATCTTAACATCTAATTTGCCATTTTGCACGGAAGTATGCAAAGATGCTGCTCTTTATTGTGATCCTCTGGACCCAATTGATATAGTCGAAAAAATCATCAAACTTGCGAAAGATCAATGCCTCAGGGATTCATTAGTCAGGAATGGTGGACATAGATTACTTAGCTTTGATACTGCGGAAACAAGAGCAAAGAAGTACCTTGAGATTTGCGAGAATGTTCTAAAACTCAACACAGGATAGAAGCTACATTCTTTAATAATACTTATTTGGTATAAATTTAAATTATTATTAAACTGTCCTGTTTTTAATCATCTCAGATAGAACATAAGCGTAAATAATTCCGAACAATGAGAATACTAATTACTGGTGGGTCAGGCTTTATTGGAACAAATCTGATAGAATTTTACCTTAGTAAGGGCATTCAGGTATCAAATATTGATATTAAAATGCCGAGGAACAAGAATCAGAAGTCATACTGGGACAGAATCGATGTCAGAGATATGCAAAAGTTAAGACAAAGTGTTTTTAACTTTAAACCTGATTATGTCATTCACCTGGCTGCCAAAGCAGATTTAACAGGCAAAACATTGCAGGATTATTCTTCTAATATACAGGGGGTTAAGAATATAATGACTGTTTGCAATGAAGTTGTCAGCATCAAGAAAGTTGTATTTATCTCAACACAACTGGTATGCAAATGTGGATATTATCCTAAAGACTACCAAGATTACTGTCCACCGAATTTATACGGAGAAAGCAAAGTCATAGGTGAAAAACTGATTCAAGAAGCATCTTCAAGTCTTAGGTACAAATGGGTCATCATCAGGCCAACGTCAATCTGGGGACCTTGGTTTGGTCCAACATATAGAGGGTTCTTTCAACTTATTTTGAAGAAAAGGTATTTCAACTTTTCCGGTAAAATGGCATTAAAAACATATGGCTATGTAGGTAACACTGTCTATCAGATTAATGCATTATTAAATGAGGAAAATACTCATGGAAGGGTGTTTTATGTTGGAGATTATGAGCCTACCGACATAAAGGAGTGGGCAACTGAAATCGCAAATGAAATCAATTTTTCAGTAAGAAGCCTGCCTAGATTATTAATTTGGTGTTCAGCAAAAATGGGAGATTTTCTTGGATTTTTTAATGTAAGATTCCCAATGAATACCTATAGATATGTGAATATGACAACTGACAATATTATTCCGTTGGAAGAGACTAAACAATATGCACCAGATACTGCTTACAATCGAATTGAGGGAAACAGATTAACAATTCAATGGATGAATGATTTCTATCGTTGTAATCATAGTATTGTACAGGCAGGAGCGTCTTTTTCATAGCTTTCAAAATCAGAATCTCATTACTCGAATCAGTCTTAGGCGATGAGAAACTACATTATGATTCTTAAGTCAAACCTGGCCCTTGAAAGGTGAATATAAATTTGTGAAAACTGCTGAAAACTACTTGTGCAAAACAGCAGAAAGTATCTGTCACAATCATCGAAACTCAATGCTTGTTAGTACTAATAAAAACCTGATTCATTATGCTGTTAAGTCGTATCTTTAAATATTTAAGGGTATTATACATAGAAAAATCAGGCCCCAATAAAAGGATCAGATATTTAAAAAAGAGGGGGATTAAGATAGGAGAGCGGTGTCAGATTAATACTATGTCATTTTCAGATGAACCATATCTTATAGAACTAGGTAATGATGTGGCTATAGCAATAGGCACATCTTTCATTACTCATGATGGGGGCATCAGGTGTTTCAACGAATTTCAAGAGGATGACGTTTTTGGCAGGATAAAAATCGGGAACAATGTCTTTATAGGGGAAGGTTGTATTATCCTTTTAAATACCATTATTGGTGACAATTGTATTGTAGGCGCGGGAAGTGTCGTAAGAGGTAGGTTCCCGGATAATTCCGTAATCATTGGAAACCCAGCAAGGGTCATAACAAATATGAACTTACAAAGGCTAATGTATCGTTGCAATCCAGGACGAATTCCAACAGGATTCTTAAGTGACAAAGACAAAAAGCCAATAGTCCTTAAGCATTTGTTACCTTCGAATCATTATTGACCTCATAGATAGAAATAATTGAAAACCCTGGAACAGAAAAAATGATGAAAACTTTGTTTTTGTTTCTAATAATGACCTTATTTGTCGGCTGTAAATCCAAAGAAAGCAATATGATTAAGATAGTTTTCCTTCACCACAGTACCGGTCAGTCTATCTGGTATGGAAAAACTAACCGATATATTAGGAAGCTAACAAATCGCAGTGATGTTGGTGCCTATTTCCAGAATTACAATAGGAAAAACCGAACCAATTATAAGATTGAGAATTTGATATTTCCGCAGGCAGCATCGTATGGCTGGAAGAACTATCCATTTGACTATTATAATATATGGGTTAAAAATGCCGGCGAACAAACGTACATGAATGAACCCACTTTAGAGTTACTGACCAGAGATTATGATATAGTTATTTTTAAACACTGTTATCCGGTCAGCAACATTGATGAAGATACCGGAGCTCCTGACATTGACTCTGAACGAAAGAGTCTTGAAAATTATATATTGCAGTATCAGGCTCTGAAGACTAAAATGCATGAGTTTTCAAGTACGAAATTCATAGTTTGGACTCCTGCAGCTCAGGTGAAAAACAATATCACAACTGAAGAGGCTCAGCGAACTAAGCAGTTTGTTGATTGGATAAAGAATAAGTGGGACGAGCCTGGAGACAACATCTTTGTTTGGGATTTCTATCAATTGGAAACAGAAGGTGGTTTATACATGGCTGATAGAAATGCTGCAGGACCCTCAGATTCACATCCGACCGTAGAGTTTGCAGCACGGGTTGCACCTTTATTTGCACAATTCATTATTGACGTAGTTGAGGGAATACATGAATAGCCATAACTGATAATTTACATCATTTTAAAGTATGGCATAATAGATATTAATACTTAATTATTTTTCTGGTCCCAACCAGTCTTTTTCCAGAAGATACCATAAGTATATAAGGAGATGGCAGGCGATCAGTCAGATCCAGATTTATGATATTTTCTGTACGTGGAATTCTATCTCTATAAACAGTTACACCAGTCATGTTAACTAGACTGATCTCATAATAATCTGATGTATTGTCGGTGACGTCCTCAAGTTCAATGGTAATCCTCCCGTTGGTTGGATTCGGGTACAGCCCAAGGATAATGTCTTCATCAGCCACAGATATTACTGTCAGATCCAGGTTGGATGATGAGGTTACTGCCCCCAGGTTATCTGTGGCAGTTGCTGACAGGTAAAACTTACCGGTATCGCATGCTTCCCAACTTAAGACATATGGAGCAGCTGTAAAAGTAGCGATTGTGGCATCTCCGTTTTTGACAGTAACAAGACTGATTGAACCATCTGGATCATAAGCTTCAACTTCGATCTTGACCAAGCTATTCTTTTTTATTTTTTTGGATTGTCCATGATTTGTAATATTCACTACGGGCTTTTGGTTTATAGTAGTGGATGACTCTTCAACCACTACTATTACTTCACCTGATGTGCTAGTGGCGCCTTTGTTATCCGTTGCTACTGCTATTAAACTATATGATCCCTGAGGGACATTTTTCCAGGAAAAATTAAAGGGAGCCGCCATAAGCTCTCCAATTTTGTTGATTCCGCTGAAGAACTCAATTTTTTTAATGGTACCATCAGGGTCTGTTGCTGTGGCCTCAATTATTATTGTGGCAGGAGCAATGAATGAACTGCTTTTAGTCGGCGATGAAATAATGACGACTGGTGGTTGATTTGCAGCGACCCTGTTGTTGACAGACTGGGCGGCCAATGAAGCTGCCTGTGCTCCCTGGGGGGTTTGGATAGGATTGGTTGAAGGTTTGGTATAAGCAACCGTTACCTGATCACTGTAGCTTACAGGGCTTGCGAGCGTCAGGGTTACGGTTGTTCCGGATATTGTTACAGTATTTACAGTCCGTGCAGTTGAGTTGACTCTTACGGTGAATGCCGAATTAGCCGGGACGATGTTAGCCAGG
>JAAZCB010000529.1 GCA_012513545.1 Clostridiaceae bacterium | reverse complement strand
GGCAAAATCCTCATCCAGCTTCATTACAGGCTTATATTCAAAATTCCCTTCCCACAGAAGGTCATAATTGTATTCACTGTCTTTATTCTCAGAAACAATTTCATTTTTTGCCTCTTCAATAATTTTCTTTATCTTGGTCTTGGCAACGTAAAGATTTTCAACCGTCAGTGGTCCACCCAGGCAACCGCCAATACATGCCAATCCTTCAACAAAATCAACATCCTCCAGGTTCTCGTTCTCAATCTCCTCAAGTATTTTAATTACATTGTGAATACCATCAACAGCAAGAAATCTGTCAGTCCCGAGTGCAAGACTTTCGCCTCCGGAATTCGCCCATCTTATACCTTGAAAACCCGCCTTGCCAATCTCTTCAATTTCCTTCACTTCCGATAGATTATTGAATATTTTTAAATAGATGTCTCTGATTGAGATTGCTCCATCGACAAAGGAGGTCTCCTTTTCAAAAGGAGCCTTGATACTCGTAACCTTGGCGGCGCAAGGAGTAATAAAAAAGACACCTATATCACTTATTGGTATATTCTCCTTCTTGGATATTTCATCCTTTACAATCTTTGCAGAGAGTTCCATAGGTGATTCCAGTTTCAGAATATTGTCAATCAGGCTTGGAAACCTGACTTGAATCAGCCTCACAACAGCAGGGCACGCAGACGATAATAAAGGCTTGGGACAATTGCCCTTATCCATAAGCTTTTTAGTTTCTTCTGTTATTATTTCTGCTGCTCTGGCAACTTCATAAACATAATCAAACCCTGTCATTTTAAGGGCAGTAAGAAGTTGATTCCTGGACTTGTGGTTTTTATATTGTCCATAAAGCGAAGGGGCAGGTATTGCAACCTTGTATTTGAAGTTTTTAATGTCGTCAAAAGGGTCAGTAATAGCCATTTTGGCATGATACGGGCACACCCTGATACACTCTCCGCAGTCTATACATCTCTCATTTATTATTCTAGCCTTACTCTTTCTGACTCGTATAGCTTCCGTAGGACATCTCTTTATGCAGTTTGTACAACCTTTGCATTTGCTCTCGTCCAATGTAACCGAATGAAAGTACGTTCCCATTAGGTCCCCCCCCTAACTATATGGTTCATGCTTAGAAAGAGCTAATATTTTATATTCTTCTAAAATATCAGTATCTAAAATATCTGTTATAAACCATAAATTATACAGTGCAAAAGGCTCATAAAAAGCACTAATTAATGTATATGGTAATCTCTACCGTTGTACCCTTACCTATCTCCGTGTTTATTTCAAGCTTATCCGCGTATCTCCTAATATTGGGCAATCCCATACCTGCACCAAATCCCAATTCCCTGACGCTGTCAGGAGCAGTGGAATACCCTTCCTTCATCGCCATTTCCAAATCAGGTATGCCCGGACCTTCGTCCGTTATTTTAACCAATATTTTCTCCTGGTCGATTTCAATATCTGCTACTCCTCCACCGGCATGGATCACAGCATTAATCTCTGCTTCATACATGGAGACTGCTGTCTTTTTTATTGCCTGAGGCTTAACGCCAAGCTGGCTTAAAATCTTTTTGGTAGTGCTTGATGCCTCTCCTGCAGTTGAAAAATCGTTTCCAGGTATAACAAAGCGCTGCCTTATTATACCGCCGCTCAATCCCAAACACCTCTTCCGGTAAGGCCTGCGCTATATAATCTTCCGCAAGCCAAAAACATAGGGTATTTTGTTGTTATTATTACAATGCCTTTTTCCATAGCAAGCTCAATCATTTTCTCCTCAGGCTTCTTTCCTCTTACAAAAACAATAACCTTTATGTCCATCATCTCAGCTGTTCTTACAACCTGAGGATTAACAAGACCTGTAAGCAGTACTACACTTTCCTTGACATAAGCCATAACGTCACTCATCAGGTCAGCTCCACAAGCTGAACATACATCAATCTCCTGGTCACTTCCCGATAAAATTTCTGCCTCGAGTATATCAACAATCTCACTAACCTTCATAAACACCCAATCCTTTTCTTTTCATAGACTTGTATAACTTTTTACTAAAAAACATATATAAATAAATTATAACACATTGTTAAAGATGTAACAATGTGTTAATTAAAAATCATTCATAAAAACAACTTCCGCCGATAAACTCCCGTATTATTGAGTTTGCAGGTATGTCTTTCGACTCAATTGGAAGAAAATTCTGTAAAAACTCAATAAGCCTTCTTGCCTCGGAATACTCAGGCTGTAAAATATCAATATCCACAAGCAGCGACTCGGCAAATGTCTTTAAAACACCCAGTTCAAATATCAGGGCTGAGTTAAACATAATATCCGCCTCTTCCTGGAACGGAAAAATATTTTTTTCCTCACCTCTTCTTACTGAAGGCCATCTCTTAATTGTATTTATTGCACTGCATCCTCTGAATTGAAAATCCCTTACAATTCTTCTTATAATCCTGGTGTCAGTGGTAGGTATCCTGTTGTGGTCATCAATATTCATGGAAGTTATTGCGCTAACATACACCTTGAATTTGCTCTCCTTCGGAATAGAAGATGTAAGTTTTTCATTCAGTCCATGGATACCTTCAATTATTAGAAGTTGATCATCATCAATTTTAAGATTCCTGCAAAATCCTTCCCTGCACCCATTTGGAAAGTTGAATATCGGAACCGGAACTTCCTTGCCTTCTACCAGTTCAGCAAGATGTTGGTTAAACAGTTTAACATCTATGGCTTCTAATGCTTCAAAATCATAATCTCCACTCTCATCCTTCGGTGTGTGCTCCCTGTCAACAAAATAATCGTCCAACGATATAGTCACAGGCCTTAAGCCATTAACCCTGAGCTGGATAGCCAATCTTTGCGCAAAAGTTGTTTTTCCTGAGGATGAAGGACCTGCTATCAAAACAACCCTCTTTTTATGTTTGCTAAATACTATCATATCGGCTATTTGTGCTATTTTTTTCTCATGAAGCGCCTCTGCCACCCTGATAAATTCGCTTATCCCGCCTTGCTTAACAATATCATTGAGAGTGCCTACATTTGCAACTCCTAGAATGCGCCCCCACTTTTTATACTCCTTGAATATATTAAAAAGCTTTTTTTGTTCCTTATATTTTGGCACAACGTCGGGATTTGTCTTATCCGGACACATCAGAATAAGGCCTGGGTCACGGAACTTCAGGGCAAATTTCGAAAGATATCCTGTGTCCGGAGCCATATATCCATAAAAATAATCCTCGTAGCCGTCACAATTATACATTGTTACATAGGGTTTTTTCCTATGTTCTACAGCATGATATCTGTCCTGTCTTCCGGTTTTTCTGAAAATCTCCTTTGCTTCTTCAATTGACATTATCTTTTTTATAAAAGGAATTTTCCTTTCGACAAGCTCTCTCATACGCTCTTCAATTTGTTTAACCTCTGCTTCTGTAAGCTCGGTATCTCCATTAATTTCGCAGTACAGCCCCTTACTTATTGAATGGTTGATAACCACCTTTCTTTCAGGGAAAAGGTCATTTACAGCTTTAATCAGTATAAAGTTAAGGCTTCGTTTATAAATCCTCATACCGTCATCATTTGTAATGTCTATGAACTCTACATTGGAGCTGTCGTATAAATGAAAACTTAATTCCTTTATATCGTTATTCACCTTCGCAGCTATAATTGTTGATTTGTAATCATTTTCACATTCCCTGCTCAGTTCTAGCAGTGATATTCCTTCTAACACTTCTCTCTCAGTAGCATCAGGAAATACAACTTTAATCAAATCCAAATTGCTTTCTCTCATAATAATAGCCCCTTATCAAATTCATATTATATTCAGTTGACACTTCTATATCTTACATAATTCTATACTAAAGATATAAATTCCTCTTAAAAGTAAAAAATATAAGTCATTATAACCTTGCACCTGCCTTTTTAATTAATATATGCTATACGGTTTATGATTAGAAACAGTTGATATTTTATGTAGAAAAGCTTTATTCTGCTTTAATGATTTGAGAAAAACATGTGGTTTGGTAATGAATTGACAGAGAACAGGGCTATAATATAAAATGAAACTTGCATGTAATTTATAAATATATCTAGTAAAGGGTAAATAAAAAATGCAAAATATGAAAAATATTATTTTAAATGAAGTTGACAGAAGAAAGACCTTTGCAATAATATCGCACCCCGATGCCGGAAAGACTACTCTTACAGAAAAGCTCCTTTTGTATGGTGGTGCCATAAGGCTTGCCGGTTCGGTAAAGGCCAGAAAGGCAAACAAATACGCTGTTTCCGATTGGATGGAAATAGAAAAGCAAAGAGGCATATCCGTTACATCAAGTGTTATGCAGTTTGATTACAATAATTACTGTATCAATATTCTTGATACACCCGGTCATCAGGATTTCAGTGAAGATACTTACAGAACACTCATGGCTGCCGATAGTGCCGTAATGCTTATAGACGGTGCCAAAGGTGTGGAGGAGCAGACAATCAAGCTATTTCATGTCTGCAAAATGAGAGGGATACCTATTTTTACCTTCGTGAACAAGATGGACAGAGCAAGTAAAGACCCTTTTGAGCTAATGGAAGAAATCGAGAGGGTTTTAGGCATACGCTCATATCCAATGAACTGGCCGATAGGGACAGATGGAGATTTCAAGGGTGTATACAACAGAACACTTGCACAAATAGAGCTGTTTGATGGTGGAAACCATGGACAAAGCTCCGTTTCTTCCACTAAAGGAAGCGTTGATGATAAAATTTTTGAAGACCTGTTGGGAGATCATTACCATAAAAAGCTCTGCGAAGATATTGAACTGCTTGATATGGCCGGTGACGAATTTGACAGAAAAGCAGTTTTGAAAGGGGAATTGACTCCCATATTTTTTGGAAGTGCCATGACAAATTTCGGAGTGCAGC
Source organism: Clostridiaceae bacterium (assembly GCA_012513545.1). The sequence continues at coordinate 6,158 of JAAZCB010000529.1, read as the reverse complement.
CGTTTTTAGAGAAATTTCTCGAGCTCGCTCCAAAACCTGGCATCAAAAATTCCTCCGAGGGTGAGGTTGATCCATGCTCTGAAAAGTTTACAGGCTTTATATTTAAAATACAGGCTAACATGAACCCTGCTCACAGGGATAGGATAGCCTTTATCAGAATCTGCTCCGGCCGGTTTTCAAAGGGCATGGAAGTATATCATATTCAAGGAGGTAAACAGATCAGATTGTCCCAACCTCAGCAATTTATGGCTCAGGATCGTACAATAGTGGAAGAGGCTTATGCCGGAGATATCATAGGGGTTTTTGATCCGGGAATTTTCCATATCGGAGATACCTTAAGCGAGGGCAACCAACAGCTAAAATTCGAAGGTATACCAATCTTTCCTGCAGAGCATTTTGCAAGAGTAATAGCTGCGGATACAATGAAAAGAAAGCAGTTTGTAAAAGGAATCAACCAGCTCTCTGAAGAAGGTGCCATACAGGTTTTCAAGCAAATTGACATAGGAATTGAAGCATTAATAATTGGAGCCGTAGGGGCACTGCAATTTGAAGTTCTCGAATACCGCCTAAAAAATGAATATGGCGTGGACTTGAGAATTCAGCACCTTCCATACAGGCATGCACGCTGGATCGAAGGCTCCGGCACTGATCCCAGAAAACTTACCCTTACAAGTTCGACAATGATTGTTGAAGATGAGGATGGAAGATATGTTCTTCTGTTTGAAAACGAATGGGGTATACATTGGGTTGAGGATAAGAACAGTTCACTTAAACTGTACGACATAGCAATAAAAAGCTGAAAATTTATCAAATAATAAAGCTCTCTGTTGTTTCATAGCAGAGAGCCTCTCCTGGTATTTTTCCTATAATAGATTTTCCAAACTTCTCCGAAAGTCCTGGACCACTGCCAGCTCATCGACAAGCTCTATTCTTGCACCAAGCCTTCTTACTATAGGTTCTAAAGCATAGTAAGCATTTCTCCTTTGAACAATAACGGATTCCGGTATCTCTTTATTCTTTGCAACAAGCTTCATGAAAACCTCCCGGAACTCCTTCACATGACCGTTGAAATCCGAAGTCATAACCATATCAAGCATTATACCGGTTTCACTGTCCGCCACTATAAACACAAGAGGATAATATGGTCTTCCTTCATCTTGAACCATTGCAGGCGCATGAAAAAAATCAACTTCCCATGTTCCTACAATTCTGTGACGGCTGTCTTTTATCCTCTTTAAAGCAAGCTCATCTACCTCTTCATCCTTCAATTCCTCTTCTTCTTCAAACTCCATATCTATGTATTCATCTTCCCAACAAACCTTACCTTTATGCTTGCATGGTACCCGTACAAGAATCTTATCTTCATCCTCAGGTTCAACAAGGCTTTTGTCTTCCTTACATCTCAAGGTTACATCAATTGCCTGCTCAAGCACAATTGTCAGGAATTTCACTTCATCACGTTCAAGATACCATGGATAAAATCCAGGTTTATAATTTCTGAACTGGGGCCATTGTTTTTTGCCCCTGAATTTCAGGCCAAGGCTTTTTATGATTTTCAGATCATTTTTATCAAGCATCTCTCTATCTTCAAAATTTAATGTCAGACAGTTCTGTATAAATGCGATATCTTCGTAAGGAATAGTCTGATAAAGCGTATCCATATATGATTTCAAGCCTTTATCACCAAGGTATACATTTAGTCCGAATACCTCTCCTCTGTTCCCCATAATACAGCAGTAACCAATTTGCTTATTAACATTATTCTGAACTCCGAAGATATTTGTGTCATACATCCATTCCCAGCAGGCAACCTCTTTATATTTATTCGCTGCCTCATATAATTTTCTCCACTCTTCGAGTGTAGCTTCTTTATTCTTCAAAACTTTTCCACCTTCGTTTGATTTTCTCTAAGTATGAACTCATTTCAACTCTTGATATTGCAGCGTCTCAAAGGCCTTGCTTTCGAATCAATCCACCGATATCATATCTAAGCCGGTTGAGATTCACTACTCAGGACAAAACTTTTTCATTATAGTAATATATCATATATTTCAGGCACAAATAAACCTTTTGAGAAATTATCTTCAAAAAAACATTTGATATACTATAGCCAATAAACTTAATTCAACTATTTCTCGCTAAATAGAAGCTATTTAAAAATTTATATCCGAAAATTCAACTTTGATTCTCTCTATTTTTTTTGAGTTATTGTTGGTTTCATTGGCATCTGCTATTCCACCTTCATCCGGTAATACTTTCACCGGAATTTTTACAGTAAATTTGCTGCCCTTGCCATATTTACTCTCTACACTAATGCTGCCATTGTGCATTTCAACAAGAGATTTAACAAGAGATAATCCTATACCGCTTCCCTCGGACCTTCTTGTAAACAATTCATCAGCCTGAATAAATCTGTCAAAAATTATCTTCTGTTTTTCCTTAGCAATTCCAATTCCCGTATCTGCTACTGATATATAAAGGTTATCTTTCCTTGCATACACTTTTACATGTATTCTTCCGCCCGACTTTGTGAATTTTATGGAATTGGATAAAAGGTTCAGAATAATTCTTTCTATTTTATGTGAGTCACACGACATTATTTTATGTTTGACCGATGAACTGAATATCAGCTCAAGGCCTTTGCTGTTAGTATATTCCATGACTGAGGCAGTAGTATTTCTGACGATCTCAACAATATCCTTATTTTTTAAATCCACTTCCATATAATTCGCATCGATTTTTGTAATGTCAATCAAGTTATTAATTAATTTTATAAGCCTGAAGCAATTTTGTCTCACCACTTTGCTATGCTTTGTAAAATCCATTTTCCTATCCTCAAGAGCAATATTTGAGTTTTTTAACTCTAATAGTTGCAGCGAACCTAATATTACATTTAGAGGCGTCCTGAACTCATGGGAAATATTAGCAAAGAATTCGGTTTTTAATTTATCATATTCTCTAAGCTGAGCCAACATTGCTGTTTTCTCCTTAATGCTCAGCTTAAGCTCTGCGTTTAATTTTGAAATCTTATCCCGCGCATTTTTATGATCAGTTATATCCCTTGAGTTAACAATTATACCTGATACAGCATAATTATGAAGCTGATTATTAGCAAAGGATTCAATGTTCAGCCATGTTCCGTTTCTGTGTCTCATACGTGACTCGATACGTGAAATAGTATTGACTGAGTCCAAGCATTGACTAATAGCCCTTCTGAAATTTTCTGCATCCTCCGGATGAATGTATAAGAAAATACTATTTCCAACCATTTCATCACTGTCATACCCAAGTATGCGCACGAGGGACTGACTGCAATAGGAAATACAAGCATATTTATCCATTACCATAATTATATCTGATGCGTTTTCTATAAGTGCATGAAAATACTCTTCCTTCTGATGAAGATACATTACACTGCTCTCCAACTGGGGGTAATAATTCTTCCTCAGTGAGTTCTCACCAAATCCGAGCAATTTAATCATTAATTGATCCCATTCATCCTGATCATTGCAATCCGGACATCCCAACGAACCGGTATCGTCTTCCCTGTTGCAATGTAAGCCGCAGTATAAATTATTTACAGAATAATTTTTCATAAATATCCTCTATCTCCTCCCAGGTCGGCCTGCGTGGATTAGTAATAATACAATTGTCTTTCATAGCGTTCCGGACAAGAAATGAAATACAATCACGTTTTATACCATAGTCCTTCAGCTTCTTGTTGAAACCTGCTATTTTTTTATAAATTCCTATTTTCTCAATTACAGCTTTTTTCCTTCCATCTGGTGCAAGGTTATCCATATCCAGCCCCATACATTCGCCAATAGCTTTAAACCTTTCAGGCACAGTATCGTAGTTATAATCCGTACAAGCTTCAAGAAAAATTGAAATGCTTTCTCCATGGCTTATATCCGTTAGCCCCTCAAAGCTATGCGACAAGGCATGTACAATTCCCAGGCAGGCATTGGAAAAAGCCAAGCCTGCTTCAATACCTGCTATACTCATATCGTTAACAACCGATATATCCCTTGAGTTTACCAGACCTGCATCAAGAATATTTGAAATCCTCTTTACAGCATCCAGTGCATATAAATCAGTAATTGCGGAGCTGCCCTTTGAAATATAAGCTTCAATCGCATGTGTAAGGCTGTCCATAAGCGAACAGGATAAATGGTATTGTGGAATTGTGGTTACTATCACCGGATCTATCAAGGAAATATCCGGTACGACTGCCTTACTGACAATTCCAACCTTGCTATGCTCCGCTATATTTGATAAAACAGCAATCTGCGAAAGATCTGCACCTGTGCCTGTTGTAGATGGCAAACAAATTAAGGGAGGAATCGGGTATCTAATCTTGTCCACCCCTACAAACTCCAATATTGGTTTGGCATTTGCAACTGCTACACCAATACCCTTGGCACAATCAATTACGCTGCCCCCTCCTAATGCAACCAGCATGTTACAGTCTTTACTTTTATATATAGCCGCGCCTTTTTCCACTTCTTCTGTTCTTGGATTTGGTGTTACATCTGAGAATACTACAAATTTAATCCCCTCACTCTTTAGAAAAGTTTTTACTTCCTCAACCCAACCAGCTTCTACCAGTCCTTCATCGGTTACGATAAGAACCACACGACCGCCTAATTTCTTGGCATACTGGCCTATAAGGAATCGGGAATTTTCACCAAAAACAAATTCCGGAGAAAGAAATTTCCTCAACATAAACTTATTCTGCATCTTCATATATTTCCTAACTGTCATAAAAAAAATTAATTATTTTTACTAGTAAAGTGTTTCTCAAATTTCTATTCAAATTAAAGCATCTCTTTAAAGGAGCAGTAAATACTTAATGCTGTTTATCTACAATAAACGGAGAAAAGAAAAAGAAATGTTCTCCCTGTTCTTTCCTCCACTCTATATATACTTATGGAACTATCCAACTTCAAGCTGTTCATTAATTACTGTTGTTCTGTCTGGTCATCAAGCTTTATATGAAGCTCTTTGAGCTGTTTTTCTTCAACAACGTCAGGAGCATTCGTCATGAGACATGATGCATTTTGTACCTTCGGGAAGGCTATAACATCCCTGATGCTGTTTTTACCCGCCATAAGCATTGTAAGCCTGTCCAGACCGAATGCAAGACCTCCGTGGGGCGGCGTGCCATATCTGAAGGCTTCAAGAAGGAATCCAAACCTTTCCCACGCTTGTTCCTCAGTAAAGCCTAAAAGCTTGAACATTTTTGACTGAAGCTCCTGGCTGTGTATCCTGATACTGCCTCCTCCTATTTCGCTGCCGTTAAGCACAATATCATAGGCTTTAGCCCTGACCTTGCCCGGCTCGGTGTCGAGGTACTGCAAGTCTTCGTCCATCGGTGAGGTAAACGGATGGTGTTTTGCCACATAGCGTTTTTCCTCTTCATCATATTCAAACAGCGGAAATTCTGTAACCCACAGAAACTTGAATTCATCCTTTTTTACAAGGTCAAGCTTTCTGGCAATCTCAAGCCTTAAAGCACCCAAGGAATCATATACCACCTCATTTTTGTCTGCAACAAAGCATATAAGGTCTCCTGGCTGTGCCTCCACCTTTCGTAATATTGCCTTTATTTCATTTTCGCTAAAGAACTTTGTAATTGATGACTTCAGCTCGTTTTCTTCAACTACAATCCATGCCATCCCCTTAGCTTTATATGTTTTAACAACTTCAACAAGGGCATCAATTTCCCTTCTGCTGAATTTCCTACCACATTCCCTGGCATTTATCGCTCTTACACTTCCGCCATTTTGTACCGCATCGGAAAACACTTTAAAACCGCAGTTTTCAACCAAGTCTGATACATTTACAAGCTCTAATCCAAATCTGATATCCGGTTTATCCGAACCAAACCTGTCCATAGCTTCCTGGTATGACATCCTGATAAAAGGTGTCTCCAGCTCTATATCAAGTGCTTCCCTAAATACCCTTTTTATAAATCCTTCGTTTATATTAAGCACTTCATCTACATTCACAAATGACATTTCAAGGTCTATCTGCGTAAACTCAGGTTGTCTGTCCGCCCTCAAATCTTCATCCCTGAAGCACTTCACAATTTGCATGTACCTGTCAAACCCCGAAACCATCAACAACTGTTTGAAGAGCTGGGGGGACTGGGGAAG
>JAAZCB010000528.1 GCA_012513545.1 Clostridiaceae bacterium | reverse complement strand
GTTTCATCAGCCTCTTCGAGTTCCGCCTCTTCGATAATTTCACCGTCGGAAATGGCATCCCTGGCTTCAGCCTCTAGTAAAAATCGGGGCTAATGACTTAGAGTATTGTTGATCCATATTTTTTATTAAGCAAAAAGGGAGGGATTATTAATGCCCGACATGGATTATGACATATGGAAGGCAACGGAACTTACTGAGAAATATCTTTCGGGTGTACGCGGGGCAATTCCTTTAGCTAAGGAACAGATTGATCTAATGCTAAGGATTATAGGCGCATGTGATATTGAGGTTGAAAGAATTCTAGACCTCGGATGTGGAGATGGAATTTTAGCAGCTACCATTTTACAGCATTATACAAACGCTTCTGGAGTGCTACTAGATATCTCCGAACCGATGATTCAAGCTGCGAAAGATAAACTTGCAAAGCATTATAATTTAGATTTTGTTCTTTTTGATTTCGGCAACAGCCAATGGACTGAAAGGGTGAAAGCCAAAGGACCGTTCAGTGTTATTATTTCAGGCTTTTCGATCCATCATCAAACTGATAAAAGAAAACAGGAAATCTATTCCGAGATTTTTGAACTTTTGATGCCTGGTGGATTATTTTTAAATCTGGAGAATGTATCTTCATCCACTAATTGGGTAAGTAAATTATTTGACGACCTTTTTATTGATTCTTTATACAATATGCATCTGATAAATGGTGTGGAAAAAACAAGACAAGAAGTAAGTGAATATTGGTATAACAGAGAAGATATAGAAGTAAATAAACTGGCACCAGTTGAAGAACAATGCGACTGGCTACGCCAAATAGGATTTAGCGATGTTGACTGTTATTTTAGGATATTAGAAATTGCGTTGTTTGGCGGAAGAAAACCAAGGTAAGCAGGGATGCATCTGATCTTGAGATAATGCTTTAAGAGTGGCAACCCCTTTTTATAAAACCTTATCTAAACCCGCAGGGCTGGCTACAATTCCGGTCCTGCGGGTTTTTGTTTTTGAGCAGAATAAATAATTTATAATATTTGCATGGAGTGAAATTCACTGAAAAATCTCTTCAAGGGGACAGTAGAGCAGATGCTGGAAGCTGAGATGGACGAACACCTTGGATACGAAAAACACAGCCCAACCGGGGATTTAATCGGCAATAGCCGCAATGGGTACAACCAAAAAACCATTCAAACAGCAATGGGCAAAACCAAAATCAACGTACCCCGGGACAGAAACGGTGAGTTTGAACCGGAATTAATCGGAAAATATCAGACGAAATCCAATGATTTAGAAAAGCAAATCATTGCCATGTACGCCAAAGGCATGTCTACCCGTGACATAGAGGATCATCTGCGGGATATATACGGTGTGGACGCCTCCCCGGCACTGATTAGCCGGATCACAGACAAAATCCTGCCACAAATGAACGAATGGCAGTCAAGACAGCTAGACGCGGTATATGCCGTGGTGTTTTTTGACGGCATAGTCTTTAAGGTCAAAAAGGACGCCAAAGTGATTAATAAATGCGTTCATTCCGTAATGGGAATCACGTTAGAGGGAAAAAAAGAAATACTGGGGATTTGGATAACCGAAAACGAAAGCGCTAGTTTTTGGACATGTGTGTGTAATGAGTTGAGAAACCGAGGTGTTGAGGATATTCTAATCTCCTGCCACGATAATTTAAAGGGTTTCTCCGAGGCTATAAACACGGTTTTCCCGAAAACAGAACAGCAGTTGTGTATTATTCATCAAATTCGCAATTCGACGAAATACGTTTCATATAAGGACTTAAAGGCCGTAATGGCAGACTTAAAGACGATTTATCAGGCTACCAGCGAGGATGACGCCCTTTACCATCTTGAGGAGTTTGGCGAGAAATGGACCAAAAAGTATCCACAGATTTATAAATCATGGACAGAGAACTGGGCTGATTTAGCTACCTTTTTCAAATATCCGGCTGAAGTTCGCCGGATCATCTATACGACGAATGCAGTTGAAGGGTTTCATAGAATGCTTAGAAAATATACCAAAACCAAGACCGTATATCCATCGGATGAGGCGGTAAAAAAGTCGGTATACCTCTCTATTCAGGAAATCGCTAAGAAATGGAGTATGCCTATGAAAGAATGGGGAATAATAATGGGCCAGATGATGATTTTCTTCGATGACCGGCTACCTTTGAAAGTCGGGTAATTGAGTTTAACGCTTTTAGGGCTGCCGCTGAAGAGTAGAAACCGGCCCCTATAAACGGAACCGGCTTCAGCGTTTAGCCCACAGTCCGGACGCTCGGGTCGCTCTCCAGCGTTGCCCTATCCTTCCGGCTGTAGTTAAATTATCACCATGTTTTGCGGGTTTTAATCCTGAATCAAAAGAACCAATTACACTAAAGTTGAAACACTCCCCAAAAACGCCAATTCTTTATAAACAATATACTCAAGATAAGATTGGGAATAATAGAGTATTCGGTGTATTGCTTTGTATGAAGCATATTTTGCCAAACGACAGGCATTGGCAAGATTATGTTGATACAATTGAAATACTCTTTGATAAGTATTCGAGCGTAGATAAGTCTTTAATGGGCTTTCCTGAT
>JAAZCB010000527.1 GCA_012513545.1 Clostridiaceae bacterium | reverse complement strand
CTTTTGTTGTGAAATGGAATATTTAATTAACAACTCTTTTTGCACCAATATAACGTTGCTGGTAATATGACTTGTTCAAGTCGGAAATTGTTACTTTATTTGCACCTGAGCTTGCGTGAATGAACTGATTATTCCCGATGTATATTCCAACATGGGAAGGTCCGGGTTTGTATGTTGTAAAGAACACCAGATCACCAGGCTTGAGGTTTGACTTTTCAACCCACAGGCCTGTATTGTATTGGGCGGCTGAAGTTCTTGGAATTATTATGTCATTCTTAAGCAGGCTGTAGTGGGTAAACCCTGAACAATCAAAGCCCGACGGAGATGTCCCTCCCCATACATAGGGTACTCCCTGAAAGCTCTTAGCTGTCCTTATTAACATATCAACTTTTAGTTCCCTTGCAGTGTTGCGTCCTACAATACCATCCATATATAAATAGTTCTTTTTCTGGTAATCAACTACCGCTTGGTGAGTCAGACTACCGAAGTAACCTGTAGGATTACTGTTGAAATATCCTAAGTTTCTCAGGTCCTCCTGTAATTCTGTTACATGCATGCTTCTCATTCCCTGACGGAGAGTCACATGTTCTGTCTGATAATCTGCGAACACAGTATTTGTATAGAGCATAAAAGATACAAATACCACTGCAAACGCTGCTGGTATCTTCCTTTTCATTTTAATCCCCCTCTCTAATAGTGTACTCTCAGATTGCCTATGCATGATGAAAAACCGAGAGCACCGATGCTTTAACGGGTTCGAAGAATTTTGCCTGAACAGGAATTTGAGAAACACTATACAGTGCAAGAAAACAACTAACTAAACATAAACCATATAGTTGACGGGATAGGAGAGAGAAGATTTCCCCCACTGTATTAATACAGTTTAACCCCAATAAATTCATTCCCCCGTTCTTCAAGACTTAATGGATTAATCTTGAAGGATTAAGCTACATCAGTATGTTTATAGCCGTGACAGTGCTCTATTATACGCAAGTATAGTATTATGTTCAACCTATAAAATATGGAATGGTTACAATGGAATATTTTTCGAAAATGAAGGTGTGTAAGAATTGTAGTGTTAAGTTTTTAAAGATTGTAATTTACCAGTGTAAAAAGTCATAGGACATAGTCTTAAAAAATATTAATTATAAGGACAATTATTTTGAAGGAGAAAGATTTGTTTTTAACTTAACACAAATCTGTAATTATTTCCATGACTAAAAAGTCTTTTGTAGGAAGTGCAATAATTCTCATGATAGCAGGATTTGTAGTAAAAGTACTTGGCTTTATATACAGAATATATCTTTCCAACCTGATTGGAGCAGAAGGTATGGGACTGTTTCAGTTAATAACACCGGTATACTCGCTGGTTATATTAACTCTGACCTCAGGTGTTTCCATAGCAGTATCAAAAATGGTTGCAGAGGAAATGGCCCGGTATCACATTGTCAATCTAAGGAGAATAACCTCATGTGCACTTGCAATTGTAATTACTTCAGGCATTGCTGCTTCGGTTGCAATTTATATGTTCTTAAACCCAATTATTAATATAATACTAAAAGACTCTAGAACATATTACTCAATGCTTCTGCTTATACCGTGCATCCCCGTTGTGGCAGCAGCATCGGCTTTAAAGGGTTACTTCTATGGTGTGCAGGATGTCGTGCCTACAGCGTTTTCGCAAATTGTTGAACAGGTAGTTAGAATAGGACTTGTAATAGCAATGGCAGGTTTTTTCCTCAACATAGGACTTGAATATGCTTGCGCCCTCGCAACTGTAGGTATGGCAATAGGGGAAATTTCTAATCTTTTAGTGTTGTTTGTTGTTTACAGGCTGAGAAAAAAGATGAAGGGTGTAAATGACACAAAGAGTACACAGAATGGCTTTATGAGAAAAAGGACGATAATTAAGGATATATTAAAAATATCCGTACCTGTATCTTTTAACAGGTTTGTGACATCAATTATGGCTGCTGTTGAGATGATACTGATTCCAAGAATGCTTCTGGTCGGAGGGCTTGATTATCAGGCCAGTATTGAGGAATATGGCAAATTAACTGGAATGGCCATGCCTCTGGTATTTTTTCCTTCACTTGTTACGCTCTCACTGGCTACTACTCTTGTTCCTGCCATATCTGAAGCCTTATCGCTTAAAAGCTTTAAGATGGTAAATTACAGGATTTCAAAATCCATACAGATGACTTTTATTCTTGGATTTGTTTTTACAGCGATATTTCTTGTATTTCCAGATGAGATCAGCGATGCAATATACAGGAAGGAGCATATTGGAAGAATTCTGTATCTTTTATCGTTTACAAGCATCTTTATATATCTGCAGCAAACGCTTCTTGGAATTCTGAATGGGCTTGGGAAGCAGGGGGTATCACTAAGAAATTCAGTAATAGGTTATGCTATAAGAATAGGGTTTGTCATATACTGCATACCTACATATGGTATTCCGGGGTATGTAATCGGAATAATCGTAAGCTCTGCGATTGTTTGTGCTATGAATATTTCAACAGTTACTAAAACTACTGGAATGGCCCTTGACATCAGAAATTGGATTCTTAAGCCTGGTGCAATTGGGATAATTATGTTGGTTATCGGCAAATATATTTATGGGTTTTTAAAAATTTTTGTTTCAGGGAGTACATGGTCAATTACGCTTGGGATTCTTTCAAACATAATAATTGCATTTGCTCTTTTGTTTGTTTTTGGTGTTCTGGAAAAAAATGAGATGAAAAACCTGTTGGGGTTGGGGAAGGTTGCCAGAAGATAATAGAGCTATAAATACGTATGGTCTTTTTCTTCTTTTGGAATGCAATTTCAATTCTATTGACACTTATCGAGGGAATATGTTAAATTCAAGTCATAAGGTTGACACCTGTTATAGTGTGTTTTCTTAATTACCTGAGGATTTATGAATTTAATAAAATGTAGTCATGATTTTAAAGGAGGAATTGCAATATGGTACAACAATATGATATGCCGCTTGAACAACTAAGGGTATATAAACCCGAGTTGACAAGGCAGCCTGATTTTGATGATTTCTGGAATAAAAGCCTTGAGAAGCTTGCCGGAGTGCCCCTTGGATACAAGCTTACACCATATGAATATCCAGTTAAGGGGATTAAGGTTTTCAGGATTTCCTTCAATGGTTTTGAGAACGCCAATATAGATGGATGGCTGTCATTGCCGGAAGGTTCGGATACATATCCCGGACTTCTGTTGCTGCATGGCTATAACTGGGCAGCTGACGGGCATTTGCATGAGGTTGTAAATTGGGCTTTGAAAGGATATGTTTCTCTTCAGATGTTTGTCAGAGGTCAGCATGGCAGAAGTGTCGACAATGTAATCTCTTCCGAAGGATATCATGCAGGATGGATGACAAAAGGTATCCAGTCCCCGGAAGAGTATTACTACAGGGCTGTGTACATGGATACGGTGCGTGCGCTTGAAGTACTGTCTACCATGCCTCAGGTTGACAAAACAAAGATCGGGGTTACAGGAGGAAGCCAGGGAGGAGGATTAAGTCTGGCAGCGGCAGCTTTATCGAATATACCGGTAGTAGTTGCAGCAGACTATCCGTATCTTTCCGACTTTGAGAGAGCTATAGATCTTGCACCGAGTGGTCCATACCTTGAAATAAATGAATATTTCAGGAGGTACAGCGATCCTGAAATTGAAGTACAGGCCAAAAAGACGCTTTCATATTTTGATATAATGAACCTGGCATCAAAAATTAAATGCCATACCTGGGTATCTGTAGGACTAATTGACGATATAACTCCACCCTCTACTGTTTTCGCCGCGTACAATCATATGGAATGCAGTAAGGAAATAGCTGTTTTCCGGTATTTTGGACATGAGTACATACCTGGTGCCGTAGTACCAAAACTAAAGTTACTTATGGACTATTTACAAAAATAAGGAATATTCTTATAATAATACTATAAAACAAAGGCTTGCCAAGCTTTGGTTAATTACTATTATAACCTGACAAGAGACCATACCTGTCAGGCTATATTTTTCATAATTAATGTTCAATATATTAGCACAATTTCATAGTCTATTTCATAGTTTATAATGGCTATTGACATAATGTACTATTGTAGAAACAAAACAGGCAATAAGATTGCTGTAACTTAAAAAAATTAAAAAAGTGTTCTAAAATCCGGTATTGCACCATATAATAGAAGGCAGGATTAACTATATGGTTTATATTTAGAAAGAGCTAATATTTAAAGATTATAATGCCGTTATTCTATTATAGTATTAGTATCCCTAATATTTGTTATAAACCATAAATTATACAGTGTTTTTTAACGTTGTTGATTTTACTGTATTTTACGATGTTAAAAATTCACTTCCTTTGTTCGTGTCCCGCATACTATAGAAATAAATAATGTTACGGAGCACAAGCCGGGAAATATGTATTGAATATTGGGAAATATATACCAGGAATTTTGATAGTAATTCCTTAAGAAATAGGATAATATAACAAAATTATTATACTTTTGTAAAAGTTTTGTTACACTACTGTACCTGATGTTAATCATAGTGTATAATTGTCTTG
>JAAZCB010000526.1 GCA_012513545.1 Clostridiaceae bacterium | reverse complement strand
GCTCTCCAGGCTTTTTACCTAAAAAATTTCAGTATTAATTTAGTAATATCAATGCATCTGTTTGAAGATTATAGCATTTAATTACAAAACAAAATAGTGCCAGAAGTCACTTTTTTTGATAAAAAAAATATGACTTTAGTCATCTTCTTAATAAAAGAAAATGACTTTAGTCACTATTTATTATTTGTCCTTGAATTAATTAATTGGAAATATTGTTAAATTTCCCCTGCGAAGACATAGGAATAATAGAGACTCCTCAGGCTGGAATAATATAAACAACTCGAAAGCTTATTCCCAGAATTCCTTCAGCTTGTCTAAAAGAAGCTTGTTATCAAGTAGTGAGACAGTCTCAATACTGTTATTTTTTAGATAGAATTCTTCCAGCACTTCTACAAAGTTATTGTCTTTAGCAGTCTTAGCTGCTTCTTCATAATTAAACACATAGGATCCATCTTTAAGGGTAATTTCTCTATCCCAGTTAATATACTCGCCATAAATTGGATTAAAACCGGTTTTCATATCAACGTAAGCTCCCGTTGAAGTCTTGTACTGAAAGTATGATGCCGATATAGAATACTTGTTGTAAATTGAATGAACTGTTTCCAGCCATTTTAGGCGTTGGTCCATACTATTTACTCTAGATACTCCATACTCAGTCATTAAGGGAGCATTTCCAATTTCTTTTGCCCAATTGGCACGATTTTCAACCTGTTCTTCCAAAATGGAGGCATCAAAGTTTCCGATACCGTTATTTACAAAATCATAAGGTTCAAAAAAATGAAACAAATAAACAACATTGGCTGTGCTTACCTTAACCAGACCCCTTTCCCAGATTACACCCTGCTCACCGGCTTCAACCTTTAAGCTGTTTGTTTTGCTATCATGGTAAGATTCCCCGGGATTCGCTTCTCTGCTGTTGTATTCAGGTACAAATATTATGTGGTTTTTGTCAATTTTGCGGATCTCTTTACATACATTGTTCAAACGGTTATTAAAGATTTCAATTCCGCCTTCTTCATTGGCTGGAACCCTAGGTTGATTTATTATTCCATAACCGGCTACACCTTTGAAATCTTTGAGTTCATTGGCTAAAAATTTCCACATACTTACCCATTGTGAATAGTATGTGTCATCTTCAAATACCGACTTAATCCGGTCTGGTCCAGGTCTATACATTTCATAAATATCATTGGCAGAATCCAATCCGGGAGGAGCCATCAGCATTACAGCAGTATATATATCCATTTCCGAAAAACGGCTTATATGACTTTTAAGCTTTTCAACATTGTCAGCCCTGTCAGGATTATCTTCAGCAAAAAGCTGATAATTGATGTCATATAGAATAGTGTTACATCCAAGACTTTTTATACGTTCAAAATCCTCTTCCGTTAATACCCAGGAATCCTGCACCGCTGGACGTATAACAGGATCTTTGCCTTCCGACTGCAATTTTTCGGATACACCATCAACCCAATTGCCCCAGAAGTTATTTGTCAGAGTAACCCCTTTTATTCTAAAGATTTCGCCTTTGGAAGTTACAATATTTTGGCCCTTAGTCTTTAAAAAATCCAGGTTTGTATCTACATTCCATGAGTATTCACTGTTATCTTTTGTTTTATCAGTATAAGGAACATTAATACCACCAAAAAACCTGCTGAAATTTATCAGCAGTACCACCACAAAGACAGCAGCAATCGCACCAAAGGCAGGTTTTAGTTTTCCGATATAGTGAAGCAGCTTGTAGGTTGTTTTATTATTCTTATATCTGTTTTTATCAACTGCATCTAAAACCTTCATATAGAAATACTTATCCATTTTGGGTTCATTAGCAATATACTTTCTGGATATTATGAGTGCTCCTAAAAAGCTTCTGCACTCTTCACATGTCTGAATATGCTTTTTTATTTGTTCGGCTCTCTCGGTATTCAAAGAGCCCTCATCATAATTTATAATATCCTCATAATAACTACATTTCATTACAATACACCCTTTTTTTTCATATTTTTAAGCTTTTCGGCAAGTATGGTTTTTGCCCTATGAACTTTCATCTTGGCAGCTTCCTGAGAAATACCCATAATATTTCCGATTTCTTCATAGGTAAAGTTTTTTAAAAACCGTAATATAATAGCAGTTTTTTGTTTTTCTTTAAGTCCGTCAATTACTTCAATAATTTTTGTGTAGTGTTCCTTAACTTCCATTATTAATTCAGGATCGTTATCTGAGCTTGAAATTTCCTCTATCAGACCATCAATAAAATAACTTGATGGCCTGCATTTCTTTTTTTTATACGAGGACTTGACAGTATTAACGGTAATACTATATATCCAGGTGGAAAAGCGGAAATTGTCATTATATTTATAAAGATTATTATATACCTTAACAAAAACCTCCTGAAGAATATCCTCCGTATCCTCTTTTGAATTGGTCATTTTATATATAAAATTATAAAGCTGCCCCTGATAGGCCTGAACAAGCAAGGAAAACGATTCCATGTCGCCATTCAAAATATTGTTGATTAAAGTCCGTTTCTCCAGCAATATATCACCTCTTTGAAATATAAAGGTTAATAGCCTAGTTTTAAAATAGATATGGTGAGAGGCACAAAGATATAAACCCACAGTTGAAGAGAGTGTTAGCAATTAAAATAAAATTCAAGTATTCATCTTGATTATACCAACAAAGTGACTAAACATCAATTTTTTTCTATACTGATTTTTTCTGTATAAAAACGTTACTTTTCTTAATTGGGGAAGTATAACTTATAAAGAATATAAGTTAACATATTAATTTAGATAACTTGTGGTTTACAGCGGATATTAAAGATACTTAAAATAATCCATATAGATTAGCAGGAGAAATACTCTGATAATATTTAACAGGGGGAGATGTTTGGCTTTTTGACAGTGATAAAATAGAGGTTGTTGATTTATTGAGAGTTGGAATCTAAAAATTCAAGTATTCGGATTTCTTATTCCATTGGTTAATAGTCCTCTTTTCTCAGACAAAAACGTTACCATTATAATTTAGCGGAGTATAACTTAACAAGGAATAGGTTTTTAAGTTCCGATTAATCCAATGTATAATTTAAATCCTTAAGGGAGGGAAATTTTCAAAAGGAATCATACATTTAATTTATTTTTATTTATTATTAATGGGAGGAAATTCTATGATTAGAAAGGTTTTAGTATTTTTACTGGTTTTAAGCATGCTTACTTGTATTGTTTCTGTTCAGGTATATGGCGGAGATGCCAACAGGGAGTTAAAAATTGGTGCATGGGTTGGAAGTTGGCCTACTGAAGCTGAGTTAAACACATATCAGCAACTTCAGCAAAAGAAGCTTGACATTGTCCATCAGTTTATTAACTGGTCAACTGATTTTAACTATATAAAACCTTATGTAGATGCAGTTTATAATAACGGCTCGGTGTTGATGATTACATGGGAGCCCTGGGAAT
>JAAZCB010000525.1 GCA_012513545.1 Clostridiaceae bacterium | reverse complement strand
CAAAGTAGCATTTATTATATTTATCATTGATTCAAGGCAACTGTCTATAAAGAAATGTCCATCATTAAAATTAAATATTTTACAGCTCCTGTTTGTCTGATTTCTCCACTCCGAAATCTGATATATATTGAAATGATCCTTTTCACCGTTGAAAATAGTAATATCACAATCAAGCTTCTGTCTTCCAGGTGTATATCTGTAGGTTTCGGAAACTTCATAATCAGCTCTTAGGATTGGAAGGAAAAGCTCAAGAAGTTCTTCATGCTTTAAAAACTCATCAGTCATACCGCCGTATTTTATAACCTCATTTATGAATTCATCGTTTCCAAGCTTATGAGTGTCTTTCCCTTCCCTTTCCACATGCGGCGCCTCTTTTGCAGCAAAAAAAGCGTGAATGGGAGCCTTTTGTCCGTTTTCCATTATTTTATGGGCAAGTTCATATGAAAGCCAGCTTCCCATGCTATACCCGAATAAAGCATACGGTTTACCACTGTCTATTAAATTGGAAATTGAGCTGTAGATATCATTTACAACCTCTTCATAATTATAAAGCAAAGGTTCATTGATTCTCGCACCTCTTCCCGGCAGCTCTACCGGTATAACCTCTATCGCACTCCCAAGCAGATTATTCCACTTCTTGTATAACGATGTTGCAGAACCCCCTGCATAAGGAATACAGAACAAATTTATCTTTTCCATTTCTTAACCCCTATTATATAAATGATTAAAGCATAAAAAGCGTTTCAACAATAGCAAATTACAATAAGCAGCCTCTATTCCCGGTTCTAATTCAAAATATCCCTCTTAATAAATTGAATTCTTGTGATAAAGTACGCAAGCAGTGTGTAGAATAAAAGCACTCCAATACCTATTGCCGACCTTTGCAGGCTGCTTTCAGACATCAATATGTTGCTGAACTTGAAGTATCCGCTGATAAAAAAGTCATTCACCGGCAAATACATATTCATGAGCAGATTCAGCAAAATCAGAAATCCTACTCCGACAGCAGTAGTTATACCACTTGAGGAGAACTTCGTTGCTATAAAGAGCATGATTGCTCCAAAAGCTGAAAGAGTGAGTATGGTCAACAGGTATGACAACAACGTAATAACCAGACCTTCCGCCACTGGTGCAGTAAAAAGTCCTTCAAATGTCGTATTAGCCGCAAAGTTCTTACCAAAGCCCAATATCAGAGTCCCTGCAATATAAGAAAGTATCATCGTAAAGAAAAGCATTATTGCATTAAAAACTGTAATTGCCATAAGTTTTGCAGCTATAAACTGGGTTCTTGTAACCGGATGCATAAGGTAAAGCTTTATTGTACCGTTTCCTATTTCTTCAGAAATCATAAATCCTGTTATTATAACAACGAAGAGCGGAAAGACAAATGATGCTAGTCCATCGAGCATAACAATCGGCAAAGACTGTCCGTTTGAAAATGCCTTTAAAAGCTCAGCATCAGCTGAACTTTCACCAACTTCCAAGGAAAACCTTAAGACCGCAGCAGTTATTAAGACCATAACCCCAAGTATAGCCCAAACGATATATATTCTTTTGAACAGGAAGAGTTTCAGGATCTCATTTTTCAATACTTTAAACATTTTCTTCAGCTCCTTCTGTAATTTCTATAAAAAAGTCCTCAAGATTTTTGTCATCTTTAACTAGATCTTTGACCAATCCAGCTTTCAAAATTTTTCCCTGGTTTATAATAAGGACAGAACTACACATCTGTTCAACTTCAGAAAGAAGGTGTGATGAAATCATAAATGAAACCTTCTCTGTTGATGCAAGCTTTCCAATAAGCTCCCTTATTTCCCTGATCCCTTTAGGATCAAGCCCATTTGTAGGCTCATCAAGTATTATCAGTTTGGGTGAATGCAGAAGTGCTCTGCCTATCCCGAGTCTTTGCTTCATCCCAAGCGAATATTTCTTTACTTTATCCTTTATCCTGTCTTTCAAGCCTACTATTTGTATAACCTCTTCGATTCTTTCTTTGCTTACTTCAGGATGAAGATTTGCAATAAGCTTTAAATTCATATATCCTGAAAGCCCTTCATAGAATTTCGGCGTCTCAACAATAGCGCCCACATTTTTTATGGAATCAATGAACTCTGTTTTGTTATCATATCCGCATATTTTCACACCTCCGCTGTTAGGGTGTATAAGGGCAAGTATCATTCTTATGGTAGTAGTTTTTCCGGCACCGTTCGGGCCTAAAAATCCCAGTACCTCTCCCTCTCCAATGCAGAAGCTAACATTGTCAACAACTGTTCTTCCGTCATAGACCTTCTTAAGTCCGTTTACCTCAAGTACATAGTTACCTTTCAAGCTTTTCACCCTTTTCATAAATTATTTTAAATTAAATTAAAACATCAGCACAAGCTTCGTCATGGATTGCAAGAAACCATTCCTTACGTTCCGATTCAGGGACCTTTTTGACTTCAAATATTTCATTTATGAGCTGTAATGCAAGTGTGTTTTCGTCCTTGTGCGCCTCTCTGTTACTTTCCTTAAGTCTTCCCTTTATTTTAATAAGCCCTTGGTATTTTTCATAAAACCTAGCCTGGTAATCCTTTATGTCGCT
>JAAZCB010000524.1 GCA_012513545.1 Clostridiaceae bacterium | reverse complement strand
CTAGAAAAACTGCTCTTTTTATTTTTGCCGTATTAGAATTGTCAATAATGCTTGCTCAATTCGCTACCGCCGCGTGGATGGCCGTAGCAATTATAAGTTTAGCAGTTGCAGTGCACCAGGCTTGGGCGGCTAATGTTTTTACAGCAGTTTCTGATATGTTCCCCAAAGAAGCTGTAAGTTCAGTTACTGGCATTGCAGGTATGGCTGGAGCAGTAGGAGGAATGTTTTTTCCTTTGTTAGTTGGCTATATACTTGATAGTTACAAATCAGCTGGAAATATAACTAATGGTTATAACTTAATATTCATCATTTGTGGATTTACTTATATAGCTACTTGGACTATAATTCATTTACTCACAAGAAAACACCCGATAGTGAGATTAAGTGAATTGCAATAATTAATTTAAGGTGCTAGTTATTGTTTGCTGTGAAATTTTAAAAATATAATTTTTCTATTAAATGTATTGACAGATGACGGTAATGGGGTGATATCCAAATGTATAAATCTTATAAATCAATACACTTTTACTATTAATATTCGATTAACGCTTATTTTACTATGAAATACAAAAATGAAACAGTCTGTAATCCTTTCAATGAGAAGGAGTTTATTGAGCAAAACTAGACACAGCATTCTTTAAACCGTCGTTTTTCATGAAACAATCTTTAGCAGTTTCTGCAGGAGTTGTTGCATCACCTAACCTTATCGCTCCGTCGTTTCAGAAAACCACGACAAAATCCGTTATTAAATAACGGATCTAAGATGTGCCATCATGGGAAACAGTCCTGTGGTTCGTATTACTACCGATCAGGGAATCGATGGTTTTGGACAAGCAGAAACATCAAGACCTTATTTGAAACCATTTGTGCTTTTTTATAAGGATTATCTGGTAGGCGAAGATCCGACAAATGTTCAGCGAATAATGATGAAAATCCGTCGGATGGGAAGTTTAAAACCTTGGGAGCCGCAGTGAGTGCTATTGAAGTAGCTCTATGGGACATAGCGGGAAAAGCAGCCGGGGCACCAGTTTATAAACTTTTAGGAGGGAAAATCCGCGATCAGGGTCGTTGTTACAACGGAAGCGTACCGGTCAAAAAGTTATTTCTCATGGGGAGCAAACTCGAAAGCTCTAGAGCAAGGATTTACGATCGTAAAGACATCAACTTGTAAGGGTAGCTTTTACGCTATTGAATTCAAAAAAAAAGTAATTATAAATGTGGATTCTTGTTTTTGAAACGTCTTTATTTAGAATAATAATGTAACTTTTGTAAGGGATATGAATGATCAGCTCGATTTGGCAACTCAATGGAATAATTTAATATAATCGGATACTGGTCATATGTTTATCATTTATATATACCAAATTTAAATGCTGCGAAAGAGGTTTTATTATTCAAAAGTAACGGAAGAATAGCTAATCGGCCGAATTAATATAAACTGGTCGCAAAAAAAATAGAGAGTGACCGATAAAAGTACATTACTTGAAAATGTTCTGGTCTCTAAACTAAAATCGGGAGACAATTCTGCATTTTCAACTATTTTCTCTGCATATTACAGAGATCTAGTATTATTTGCCGCCAGGTTCACAAGGAATCAGGAAAACGCTGAGGAAATTGTCCAGGACATTTTTGTGAATCTCTGGGAAAATCATGAATCCCTGAAAATAGATATTTCCCTCAAATCCTTTCTCCTGAAATCGATTCAGAATAAATGCATAGATATGATCCGCCATAGGAAAATAAAGGACATTCACGTTAGTTATGTTCTTGAAAACCAAACAT
>JAAZCB010000523.1 GCA_012513545.1 Clostridiaceae bacterium | reverse complement strand
TTGAAGCTTTTCACTGTATAAGTCAGTTGAGATGCCAAAGTCGATTATTTTAAGTTCGTTGGTTTCAAAGTTAATAACAATATTATAAGGATTTACATCCTTGTGAATTACTCCCTGTTTATGGATGCTCCAAACTGCATCAGCTATATCTGCAGCGATTGAAAGCTTTTTATTTAAATCTATTTTTCTGGTATTTATTAATTCTGATAAGGATATGGCTCCAAAGTCCTCTAAAATTATACAAATTGAGTTTTTATAATTTTCAATACCATAAACTTTGATTACTTTATCACCATAAGGCTTGTTTGTAATTCGGTATTCTCTTTTTATATTCTCTAATTCTTCCAAGGTTGGGTACTCACTGTTTAAAACTTTAACTATAACTTTGATATTATCCGAAATCCGGGTAGCTCTATAAAAAGTTGAATGGAGACCTTTATAAATCAACTGCTCAATATTATATCCGGTTATTTTAATCATATAGATGAGTACCTCCAAAGAAATTTAAATCTATTATATTATATCGGAATATATAAAAGAAACTTAAAGTTGAAGTGGGTAATACTTTGTGATATCATTAATATGATGTGTATTAATAATTTTCTAAATTTTAATTCTTAGGCTGTATTGAATTATCTTATATTTAAAGTTTTACATAAAATCTTCAAGACTATATTATTTGTATAAATTTTTTATTCCTGTTATTTACTTGCCTGTAGTAAGAGGAGGAGCCTTTTATGATTCGTGCAAAAAGCAAGGAAGGTATTTCACACAGCAATTCAATAGTATTCCATGATAAAGAGGAAAAATTACAATCATTGACAGGCCAGTGGAAAATACTGGTCGTAGACGATGAAGAGTCAGTACACAGCGTAACAAAGATTGTTTTAAAAAAGTTTACCTACGATAATAAATCTGTGGAGATAATCAGTGCATATTCAGCCCTTGAAGCAAAAAAGCTGATTGATGAGCATTCTGATATATCAGTAGTATTGCTGGATGTAGTTATGGAAGATGATTCTGCAGGCTTTGAAGTGGTTAAACATATAAGAAATACAAAGCACAACATAATAACAAGGATTATATTAAGAACGGGTCAACCGGGTTATGCACCTGAAAAGAAAATATTTGTTGATTATGATATAAATGATTATAAATTAAAAACAGAACTGACCGAAGATAAGCTGTATGTTACTATTCTAGCTGCATTGAGGTCATACAAACAACTTATTCTTTTTGATAATAATCGTATGAGGATGGAAAAGATAATCAGTTTATCGTCTTCATTTCATAAAATAAAGTTTTTTAACGAATTTACAACACCTGTCTTAATACAACTTTCATCAATAATAAATTTTTCCAGTGATCTGGCAATCAATGAATCTTCAGGCATTATAGCAATAAAAACAGGCGGTAAGTTTATTATTGCTGATGCAGTTGGCGAATACCATAATTGTGTAGGGAAAAACATTGCGGATGTATTGTCTGGCGAAGAACTTAATTGCTTGGAAATTGCC
>JAAZCB010000522.1 GCA_012513545.1 Clostridiaceae bacterium | reverse complement strand
TACGCACAGCACAGAATAATCCATATTCCAAATTATATCTCTCCATAATCCCGGATATAACAGTAACCCTTCGCTTGGTTTGTCCAAAACAATTTCTTTTTTTTCTTTCCCATCATCTAATTGAACCGTCACACTTCCATATGGGCAAAATAAAAGTTGCAACAATTTTTTATGAGCATGTGCTCCTCTTCTTTTATTCGAAGGTACATTTGATATATAATAAATCCGTTTTATATCAAACGGAATATCTCTTCTTGCTTCAAAAAAAGACAATTGTCCTTCTTTCTCTGTTTGAACAGTTTTGATGCTAATCAATTCATAATTCATAAATGTATCATCTCCATTTATACAACATCATAGTCTCCGGTTGTAAAGAACCAGTTGTTCCAGTCTGTGAACAATGAGTCGTCTAAATCATCTCTTAGTTTTCTATATATGATTGGCGTAGGTTGCGGCAATATCTTCTTCGGGCAATGAATAAAACCGATTTTTTTCAGCTGCCCGGCTTCAGCTGAATTCGATTGCATAATGCAACCAGCAACACCCGCTCCATTCTCTTTCATTACACAGACAAGGTGTTTTATCAGCTCTCTTGCCTCTTTTTCATATCCTTCTAAATATAAGAAGTCCGCAATCATACCGCATTGCATATGAGCCACTTCTCTCACACGTCCAACCGCGTAAGCAACAACTATCCCGTCTTTGACATAAAAATAAGGATGATACTTTCTGATTGGAACGTTGAGGTAGCGGTAATGAATATAAGCTGAATCTCTTACACCCATAATTGTGTACTTATCTTTAATTTTGTCCCAGAATGAGTCCATCAATTTAACATTCGATTCTGTTATTTGGACAATGTTGTTTGATTGGCAATCATTTACACGGAAAAACGGGTTTCCAATCACGGCAAGATTCGCAAGCAATTTGTTCTTTGTCAGTTCCTGTACCATTTGTGACGTCTTCAATGGTTTTACATAGAGGGGCATCTCACCCAAATCAATAAATGACAGTTTTTTTATAAAACCGGGATGAGAATTCGGGTTAGGAGCACCATAACAAAACGCATATCCTTCATTAGCGGCCCTTTGATATGTTATTTCCGCTAAACTAGTAAATATCTTCTGACCACGGTAGGCTGCCCTGGTCAAAGTATTCAAAGACAATATTGCCTTTATCGTTGTCCCTTTTGAATAGATTAACTTAGGATTTACCACATATTGTCCGGCTAAAATGTTATTCTCGTCATCACAAGCCAGCTCAATTAATGCGTCTCCTGCCGGATTTTCAAAGTATTCATGCTGAACAAATTCTTTATGAGATATTGCTTCCTGAAGCCCGTAATTTTCAACGGTCATATCGATCATCTCATCTAAAAAATCGTGGGTATATGTTTTATTCTTCCACATAATCTCTGCTCCTCAACGGACTGACCGCCTTGTTAATTAAAAATGTAAACTTGTTTTTCCCACTAATTCTCAAAACACTATATCCTGCTACAACCATCCAGCGTGGGATTCGTATTACCGTATTTGCTCTTCCTTCTGCTTTTTCAGCGGCTATATAATCTACGGTATTTAAAAGATTCTTATCTTTTATCACTTTAATTGTGTTGTCTGGGTCAGCTGAACACCATTCAACCATATTTCTAACAGCTTCATTGATATCAAGTACTTCATACTGTGTATTTTTTCCAATCTGATAAGCTATCTTCGGATATTTAAGGTAAATCCGCTTTTGAATATCTCGTTTTACCTCTTTTGTATATACTGGCGAAAAGCGGAATATATTATACCGTGCTCCACAGGAACACAGATTCAACTCTGCTTGTCGCTTTGTCTTCCCATAAAATGTAATAGGATTGCATTCTGTGTTGCCATCTACAGTGCCTTTCACAAATCCGTAAACATCAACTGTGCTAATAAATAAAATCGGAATATCCCTTTCCTTGGCCATTTGAAAAATATTGTTCGCACACTCGACATTTAAATGATGATACAATTCATACGGCATTGACTTTCCACCGGTGGCATGGGCCAGGGCTGCCAAATGAATGATACGGTCAATCTTATAGTTATCAAAAATAATCTGCAGTCGGTCTTTGTCATTCAGGTCACACATGTGATGAAAATATTGACCACCGCAACTTGTATCTGATGATCTATCTATCCCGACTACTGTATATCCGGCAGCAAGCAAGCCCTTTACAAGCTGACTTCCAATCATTCCCTTTGCACCGGTAACTAAAATTGTCATCGCTTAACCTCTTCTAGTGCTCTTCTGTCCCCATCAACTGCATTAATCATTTCTTCCAGTATTTTGATCTGTGGCTTTTTAATAATTGTTCCAACAATGCATCTCACCGTATACCAGATCATTTTCATGTCATAGCCTATGGTCTGCTTCCCAACATAGTAGCGATCCAACGCCAACCTTGTGGGTGCAACCTTGTCCATATATTCATCTTCATCCTCAATCTCGTCACCATAGAGGTAATCATAAAGCGCCGCCGGAGATGTTAACCCCGGTTTGAGGCTTGCCACAATTGCATTATCACCTCCACGGGTGATTGGTATCTGATCAACCGCTGCAGGCCTTGGACCGACAACAGCCATATCCCCGAAAAAAACATTCAAAAGCTGGGGCAACTCATCAATCTTTGTGGAACGGATAAAACGTCCAAATGGAAAAATCCTATCCTGGTCGGGTCGCAGACTTTTTTCATTCGCATTATTATCAACACGCATAGAACGGAACTTGAACATCCTAAATGTCTTATTGTCCTTCCCCACACGGTTGGCGAAATAGAATATCGGTCCTGGATCAGATATAAGAATTCCCACAATCGCAATAATCCAAATGGGTATCAGAACCACCAATGCAAGTCCAGATGCAAGGATATCAAATATTCTTTTTATGAACTTGTACATAGAAGTTCTCCTTTATGTTCTAAAAAATACTGCTTCAAACGCCTCTGCATAGTTGCATCCAGCTTGAACACCACGGTAAGCAGACAGGCCCTCTATCGCTTCAGCAGATCGTGGATGCGGATAATCACGCACAACCCCCTTATATGCTGAAAGCG
>JAAZCB010000521.1 GCA_012513545.1 Clostridiaceae bacterium | reverse complement strand
AGTGTACGTGAACCGGGCGGAAATGTAACAGGAGTACGCTATCCCGGGCCGGATCTGGCCATGAAACGAATTGAAGTTATGCGTCAAATAGTACCTGATGCCAAGAGAATCTGTCTGCCTTACAGTTCTGATTTTCCTGTTTGCTATCCTCAGCTCGAAGAGTTACGTCCGGCTGCTCAGGCGGCAGGTATTACCCTTGTCGAAGCCCCTGCCAAAACACCTGAAGAACTGGCTAAATTTTTCCAGGAGCATGATGTTGAGGGTGATGTAGGATTTGATGCTATGGTATCAATTGCTGAGTTGTATGGAGTTATGCCTGAGACCTTCCTGACCATGGTTAAATTTGCAAATAAACATAATATT
This sequence comes from Clostridiaceae bacterium, assembly GCA_012513545.1. Next base: position 1,862 of record JAAZCB010000521.1, on the reverse strand, counting down.
CCTTTTGGTGGTGCCTATATGGAATATGAAGGATACGCATCACTGTTTGGAGTTAATATAGACCCTGTCATAACAGGAAAGAAAGCAGCGGTTTTAGCAGATAAAATTCTTAAGGGTGAAAAGGTCGGAACTATTCCGGTAGTTTCAGATGAAAGCTTTGTACAGATTGACTACAGAGAAGCACAAAAAAGAGGATTTAATATTCCGGAAGAGCTTTTAAGCCAGGCAACTCAGATTATCAAATAAAATGTTTGATTGTGCTGTGCCGTGTTTTTCCAGAGGTTTAATACGGCACAGCAATTTAATAAAAGAGTATTAGACAATACATCGTTAGATGGAGGCTCAGGCGTATGAAATTGCGTAGCTTGGCTTTGACGTTAACCATAGCTTTTTCAGGACTAAGTGCTATGGTAATGATAATTAATAGTTCAATAAATATTCATAACAACTTTATCAGCAACGAAAAACTGGTATTCGAACAACAGCAATATATAGCAGCTGAAGCAGCAAACCAGGTTGAAAACTATATATCTGAAAAAGTTGTTATTCTATCTTCAATAAGCTACATTACAAATATGTCGGCTATTGACAATTTGTCTCAAAAGCAAGTCCTGGGGAAAGTCTTGGGGCTTGATTCGGCTTTTCGACAGATAGCCCTTGTTGACAAAAACAATAATGAGTTGGTCAGAGCCTCCCGTTTATCAAATTCAGTATCAGGGCAATTAAGTGTTGACAATATTAAAGAAGCGCTTAGTAAAATGAACGATGAAACATATATAAGTCGTGTATATGTCGATGATACCACCTATGAACCGATAATTATTGTTGCAGTTCCAGTACTGAATGGTCTTGGAGACAAAAGTGGAGTTATCTTTGCAGAAGTTAATCTTAAGTTCATGTGGGACCTGATTGATACAATAAAGGTTGGGAAAAATGGACTTGCCTATGTCACAGACAGGGAAGGCAATCTTATTGCCTTTAGTGATGAAGGACGAGTAATTAAGGGAGAAAAGCTTGACAGGTTAAGTGAAGTAGCAGATTTTATAAGCAGTAAGGATGTAAATGCTCAAAGAAAGGCTGAATGGGTGAAAGGCATTTTGGGTACAGATGTTATTACAACCTATGTACCTCTTGGAAAACCTGATTGGGCAGTGTTTATTGAAATACCGTTTATGGAAGCAGCAGAACCTATTACTAAAAATATAATTGTTTCAATAGCTACCATGCTTATAAGTTTTGTTTTGGCTTTATTGATTGGAATATACCTGTCAAAAAGAATTACAAAGCCTATTATAAATCTTAAAAGCGCTGCAAAGTTAATCAGTAAAGGCGAACTTGGAACAGAAATCAAGATTGATGCAAAAAATGAAATAGGAGAATTGGCGGCAGATTTTAACCAGATGGCAGCAAATATCAATACTCTTATTATGAATATAAAGCAGGCCTCTAGAACTATATTGGAACAGAGTTCTATCCTCAAAGAGAGATCAAGCCTCTCCGCGCAGTCAGCAGAAGCAGTTGTATGTGCGATGGAACAAATAAACCAAGGGGCTGAGCAGCAAGCCAAGGAAGCGGAATCAACTTCTGAGCAAACAGGGACTTTAGGTGAAGAAATAAACTTTGCAGTTACCAAAACAGTTGAGGTGGAAAGGATTACAGGGTCTACCCGCGATTTAAGCATTAAGTCTAAGGACACTGTTGAAATGCTTATCAACAGAGCAAATGAAACCGACAGGATTACAAGAAGGTTTGTTGAAAATACAACTAGTCTCAGTGACAGTTTAGAGAAGATCCGGGGTATTGCAGACGCAATTACTGAAATAACGAACAAAACAAAAACCCTGTCATTGAATGCCAGGATT
>JAAZCB010000520.1 GCA_012513545.1 Clostridiaceae bacterium | reverse complement strand
CCTGAAATGCTTTATAATAATTACATTATCATCAAATACAGGCTCTTCATCCAGCACGTACCAGAAGGTAATTACATTGATGCCTTCAGGATTAATTATTAATTGTTTTTCATTCTGCTGGTCCGGTGCAAGCATATAATTATCTACATCTATTGCGTTTTCGGTTACTTCTTCACCCGGAAATCTATAGCCGGTTTTTTCCGGTGCAACCGGTTCTTCGGTATCTTTATCAAGATATTGCACTGTGTATGAAACTAATTCCGGCTCAGGTGATTCATTAATATAGTATATCCTTATAACATTATTATCGGGGCTTACCGTAAACGGAAATTGTGACGAACCGGGTCCGGGGATATAGCCATCCGGCATATGAGATGGTACGTCTTCCGCTTGTACTTCGGGATTAGAAACCGGTACTTCTCCGGATATTGTTTTAAACTTAATGCCATCCTTATAATACTCAACTGTATACGGCAATGTATCATCATCCTGCGATTTCAGAATATATCCAAACCAAACTGTTTCAGTAGGTTTTGATGCTTGTAGCAATACGGATACCGGAACTTCAGTTCCTTCATCACCGTTAAGTACATATTTTACATATTCGTATTCTTCCATTTCATCCGGCGTCACATCATATGTAGTATAAGGTAACGGAGTGTCGGATAAACTCTTATCATACAGTCTGTAAGCTAAATCCGGCCTATCAACTATTTCTCCATCCCCGCTGATAGGATTACCATCTTCATCTACAAGATATCCTTTATATAAAATGCTTCCTCCGCCTATAGATGCCTCAGGAATATCAAACTCCTTTGAAGTTTCTTCTCCATAAGCATCAGTATATTCGAAAGTTGTTTCATCATTAGTCGGATACATTGTGTCTGCATCAGCTTCAGCCTTTATCTGTACCGTGTATTTCATTATAGCCGGAACACCTTCTAAAACATCTCCTACATACCAGGTAATTAAATGAGGATGCTCTGCCCCAACGCTTAAAATTTCTCCTTGAGAAACATATATGTCATCTATGCTGGTTATTAAATCAAACATATCTCCCATGGGGTCTGTTACAGTGCCATTAGTAGCGGCATTGACAATACTTCCTGCTATTTGTTGAAACACTCCTTGTAAACCTGAAAGATCAGAACTGTTCAACTGATAATATCCTTTATTCTGAGATTGATTTAACACAGACTGTCCATTTGAACCTGCGTTCAATGCTATGGAATAAATGTCTGTTCCCTTTTCCTTTGAAACTCCAGCCTCATAAATAGTTGGTATACCGTTGTTTGCAGGGAAATTAGTTGAATGTGTTCCATGAGTCTGGCATGGAATTTGATATCTGTAACTACTTGTTAAGCTATAACTACTTCCACTCCCTACACGTTCATTATAATTAACAGCGGTTATTTGAGGATTATTATACTCTATCACAGGATTGTTAAAAGGCCAACCAGTATGTCCTGTTAGCGTAATACCTGTAACACCGGTTACTCTATAGCTGTGTGTAGGTTCCCCATCTCCAAGCAAAACAATAACTTTATTATCGGCTGTAACACCATCTAATAGCTCTTGTGCCCTGTGTATTCCCGCCTGAATATTAGTGCCGCCTGAAGCTGATATTCCGTCTATCGCATTTTTTAATTCTGTTTTTCCCTCACCTGCATTTCCGTATCCAATAAAATTTTTAATTGTATGCGGGCTTGCATCAAAAGTCACAATGGCTATTTCTGTACTTTTGTCTTGCAACAACAATTTGTCAACAAATTCCTTTGCTGCTAATTTCGTATTTGCAAGCTTACTTCCACTACCCATACTACCAGACTTATCTATAACTAAAACAACTTTGCTGGTTTTTTGTATGTTTTTACCCTCAATCGTTAAAGTTATTTCCCATTGATTTTCAGTTTCCGTTACCGGTTCAGCTTCTTTTGTTAAATTGATAGCTCCCGGATTAGGCCAACTAATTCCATCCGATGCCATCGCTAAATTTCCCGGCAGTGCCGGCATAAACATCATCAATGCAATTACAAAACAAATTACTTTATTAAACATATTTTTGTTCACAACTTTTTCACCTCTCTTAAATATTTTTTGTTTTAAGATATTTTTATTCAAGTTACCTATAATCATTTAAATAATTCGCATTCTCCTTCCTACATACTTAATAAAATAACTTTATTTTCTTTTTATGCTAATTATGTAATCTTTAAAATAAAAAACCGCAAAACATTTTATTTTGCAGCCGAACGATCATAGCATTATTGCTTTAGACTCCAAGCTTTGCGTCCCTATCTTTCGACAGGTTTGCCCATTATTATTAATATATTTTATACCACAATTAAACACCTTAATCATATATAAATATTTTCACGGTAATTCTTTCTTTGTAATAAAATTATATAATCCTGTAATTACATCAACATTATTTATTTATTATAATTTAATTTCATTTCAATTACATTT
>JAAZCB010000519.1 GCA_012513545.1 Clostridiaceae bacterium | reverse complement strand
CTCTTGTTTATTATTCGACACTTATAACAGCGTTGTTTGATAAGAAATCCGGGACACAAGACAATAGGAAGTTTCTGGATATAATTGCTATGGCGTCACTTTTTACTGCATTAGTTGCTAACTGGGGAATAATACTTATAGCATATAATTTCTCAATAGATATTGACCTGGTAACAAAAGCTCTTTTTGGTGTTCTGTTTATTTTGATTGGCAATTATCTTGGACAGCTTGATATAAATTCCGTGATGGGAGTCAGAAATAAATGGACTTTATCAGGCATGGGAGTTTGGAAGCCTGTTCACAGGTTTAGTGGATACATTATGTTTATATCAGGAATTATGCTGATGTTATCTGCATTTGTAAAAGCTGCAAATGGAATAGCTGTAGTTGTTCTGCTCCTGTTGATTGACTTTATTGTGATTAATATATATTCATACAACAAGTATAAAAAGGTTGTTAAAAAAGCATGAAAGTATAAAGTATATAGATTGTGCAGGAGTTGCGTTGTCAAAAATTATAGATTTATTATGACAATTTTAAAATTTGGAGGTGGGAAAATGAGTGAAAGTATTCAAAATGCAACTGATATTACAGAGGTGGAGGGTTATGGTATTTCTGAAAATACTAATGAGTATAAAAATCTGAATTTCATAAAGGCACTTGTTGGGGTAATAATAACGCCTGTGGAAACTTTAAGGAATATACTTCACAAACCCAAAGTTCTTGCAATCTTTCTGGTTGTTGCATTAAGTCAGACGGTTTTTTTAGCTTTGAGATTTGACCTGTTCAGTCAATACACAAAAGAAAAAGTCAGGCAAGCTTATAATATTCTTATTGAAAAGGGTAATCTGCAGGTCACACAGGAGCAAGTCAACGCTGCAATTGAGTCAAGTCCGGTTCAGTCATTAATATCAATGCCCTTTGGCAGCCTGATGGTTTGGGTGCTTGTTACCCTTTTCATATTTGCTGTAGTCAAGCTTCTAAGGGGTAAAGGTACCTTAAAACAGTTTTTTTGTCTTACAGGTTACGCTCATGCACCATATCTGTTGGGGTACCTGATTGTTGGACTTATGTCATTATTTACAGCCAATTTGTATATTGAAGCGTCATTTACCAGCTTGTTGTTTTTTATTCCAGAAGATATAAACCCTTTTGTAAAAGGTTTTATTAAGGATATAGAGATTTTTACAATCTGGAAATATGTAATAATTGCAATTGGTCTTGGTATGATAAGCAAACTTGAAAAAAAAGTTGTTTATGGAGCCGTAATATTTGTTTATGTAACAGCTTTGATTTTATCCGGTATAAATCAATATATGGTTAGTATATATTCATGAAGAATGAGAGGAGGAATAAATATGTCAAAATGTTCATATTGCGGGAATGAAGCAAAGGATAAAATGGTGTTGAATACTTATAATGGTGTGGGAAAAGACAATCTGGAGTTTTATTATTGTAATGAGGAGCATAAAAAAGAAATAGAAGAGTTTTCCGAATATGTTAACAAAAATGCTATGAAGTTTATTGTTGCAGTTCTTATCGATATGTTTGTTTTAACAGTTGCAGTTCCTGTAAGCTTTGCTCTAAAGAATGTCTACATCAACATTTTGCTCACAATTATACCGCTTATTGTATTAGGTATTCTTATCAACAAGTATCCTTTTGCAACCCCGGATACTAACAGAAAATTGGGTATAAAAAAGGCAGTAAAAATAACTAAAATTGCTGGCAAAGTAGTAACAGCAGGAGCAATTCTTGCAGCAATTATTGTCCTCGTATATTATGCGCTTTTGAAATAGAGTTATATTTTTCGCTTTGTTTCATGCAGCGTTTGAAAGGATTCACCTTTGAGAAAATTATTGAAAGCATATTTATGCTGGATATGGATTTGCTGTTTAGTTGAAAATATAGAATAGATTGCATTTTGCTTAAATCGGTAATCGTCGCGACTATTACCGATTTAAGTCTGTGCTGGTGTTTATGATATTTTTTGGGGGGCTAATTTTGTCAAGAAAAT
>JAAZCB010000518.1 GCA_012513545.1 Clostridiaceae bacterium | reverse complement strand
AGCACACCATCCTGTTCGAGCTTAAATATACCACAATACTGCCTTCTCCATGATACTGGTACATATATATGTCCCAAGCTTTCCATCCGTTCCACATAGCATTGGGGAATATTCCTGTACTTGGGTATAATTACCCTCACATCACAATCTGATTCATGCAAAGCTTTAGGAAGTGAAGCTGCTACATCTGCCAATCCGCCTGTCTTTGCAAAAGGGTCTGCTTCGGATGCTGCAAAAAGAATTTTTGTCTTTTTCATAGTCTCCTCCATGGTAAATTTGACTTAAGTACATATATATTATAAGCATTCAACACCAAACAAATCAATTTATTCCAATAATTTTTTTGCTCTTTCGAACCTTTTTTTAATTTATCCAGTCTAATTAAAAACAAAAGATAAGTTTCATATTTGGTTTTGCCATGGTTTAATTGTTTAAGGTGGTGACAGAGCGCTTGATAGAATTTGTTAACAAAGCAAAGCAAGGTAGCGAAAAGGTAAAACCCTTAATGGAACAATAATACAAAGTACTGCATCAAAGGATATGCTTAATCTGGGAAAATCCGACAATTTGGTAATCAGATAGACATACCCCCCTTTTTTAAAGGCAGGCAATACAATATTGCCTGCCTTTTGTATATACTGCTTAATTCTGTATGGAGTCTATTCAAACCATATCCAGGGTTTATCCATTGGCGGTTTGCTTGTAAACCTCATTTCCTTCTTTGTCACAGGATGGTCAAAAATTATCTCATGAGACCATAAGGCTATCTGCTGACCCGGTTTGTTTAAGCTTTGTCCATACTTCTGGTCCCCATAAAGCGGATGCCCGTAATTTGAAAACTGTACTCTTATCTGATGAGACCGTCCTGTATTCAAATTTATCCTTACAAGACTGAAGCCATCACATTCTTTTATAACACAAAAATCAAGTACTGCCTGTTTTGCTCCCTGGACACTTTTTTTAACAACACTAACAATATTGGTTTTTGAGTCTTTTAAAAGATAGTCCTCCAAAGTCCCTTTCTTTTTATCAACTCCACCGTGGACCACCGCAAGATACACCTTCCCAAACTTCCTTAAGCGTACCTGATCCGAAAGTCTTGATGCTGCTTTCGAAGTTTTGGCAAAAACCATTACTCCTCCTACAGGACGGTCGAGCCTGTGAACAAGTCCCAAATAAACATTTCCCGGTTTTTCATACCTTTCTTTCAAGTCATCCTTTAAAATAGTCAGCAAATCAACATCCTTGGATTCATCCTTCTGAACAGGGATATTAACAGGCTTTTCAACAACCAGAACATGATTGTCCTCATAAATCATATTAACCTTTACAGTATTTCCCGAATTCATCAGGCTTTTGCCTCCCAACGTCCATAAATACCACACGGCAGGATAAGCCCTGTCTGGGTAACGGGAATTCCTACTTCACCGCAGGTAACAGTTCCTCCGAATTTCCTGGCAACGGTAAGTTTCAAAATGTTTGACACAACAGTGGGGGAAAATCCCGTTGTATAAGAGTTTATAAGGAAAAAAAGCGGTTTTGACGATAACACATTCAGACATTCTTCGACAAAACCAAACAACGCGTCTTCAATCTTCCACACCTCTCCGTTCGGTCCCCGTCCATATGACGGGGGATCCATTATTATTGCGTCATATTTGTTTCCTCTGCGTTTTTCCCTTTGAACAAACTTAATGACATCATCAGTAATAAACCTTACAGGACAGTCCTTTAGTCCTGACAACTCTACGTTCTCCTTTGCCCACTGAACCATTCCTTTAGCTGCATCCACATGACAGACAGACGCCCCTGCATATGCTGCTGCCACTGTTGCACCTCCTGTATAGGCAAAAAGATTAAGCACATTTACCTTATTTGGTGCTGAACGTATTTTATCAATCATCCAGCTCCAGTTAACAGCCTGCTCGGGAAAAAGTCCAGTATGCTTGAAACCAGTTGGTTCTATGTAAAAAGATAAACCTCCATAGGATATTTTCCACCTCTTTGGAAGCTTCTTTTTAAATTCCCACTTTCCCCCTCCCGAAGAACTTCTATGGTAGCTGGCATCTGCCTTCTCCCACAAACCCGTTTGATTGTTTACAGGCCAGATTATTTGAGGATCAGGACGCCTTAAAACATATTGTCCCCATCTTTCAAGCTTGTCCCCGTCTCCGGTGTCAATAAGTTCATAATCCTTCCAATCGTCTGCAAGAAGCATTATTTAATACCTCCATTAATAGTCTCATATCTGAATTATTATACCACATTAGTTCTTTTTTTAGAGATAAAAAAATCTACCCTGATAGTAACCAATAAATCAGATAGTGAATAGTATGTAATATCTCATTGATTAAAGGAGGTTTTATCATGTCAGGATGCTTTAACGGATTTCTGGATGATAACAGTGAAATCCTTTTCTTTATTATTGTTTTCTTGCTGCTCTTCTACAATGGCCGTGGCTTCCGGGAATAGCTTCAAGTAGGCAAAGAAAAGCGGCTTTAGCATGAATTGGCCTGCTTTTTGAAAACTAAACATTAATATTACCCAAACAAATCTATTATAAGTGAAAGGAGGACTCGGCATGTCAGACGGAAAATGTGGAATATTCGGAGACAACAGTGAAATATTGTTCTTCATACTTGTTTTCCTTATCCTGTTCTGTAACGGAGGAATAGGCTTCGGATGCAGAGACTAAATGCAGTTACTTAACAAGAATATCTGAGTGATTGAATCAAAATCAACTTGCAGATAAAACAAAAAGCTTCGGGACATCGAGTCCCTCGCTTTTTGCCGGATTTTCCTTCGGGAAATGGCCCTGACAAAAAGCATAGGTACATTAAAGTCCTATGCTTTAAATCTATTAATCGGATTATTATGCCTTATTCAAACTCGTGCTCGTTGTTTGAAGAATTTCCGGCTTGCGCTTCTTTTACAGCAAGCTTGCAAAAATGGTTCTGGCTGTTAAAAGTACCTTTTCCACGCTTGTCAACTTTAAGGTAATTCCCGTCCCTATCCAAAATCCTTGCCTTTTCAGTGTCTTTAAGGCAGATTTTAAGGAATTCCTTGAGCTTTGAAACAATTTCCGGATCATCCACAGGAAACAGTGCTTCAACCCTCCTGTCAAGATTTCTTCCCATCCAGTCTGCGCTTGACAGGTATACCGCCTCATCTCCGTCATTGTAAAAATAGAATACCCTGCTGTGCTCTAAGAATCTTCCCACAATACTCCTTACGTTTATGTTTTCACTCAACCCTTTGATGCCTGGTCTCAGGCAGCAGATGCCCCTGACAAGAAGCTCAATTTCCACCCCCTTTTTAGAGGCTTCGTACAATTCATTTATTATTTCTTCATCGACAAGGGAATTTATTTTCGCAATTATCTTTGCCTTCCTGCCTTTTGCTGCATTCTCGGTTTCCTGTCTGATAAGACTTATAAACTTATTTCTCAGATCTATAGGTGCAACCGAAAGCTTGTACATCCTTGTCAGTCTTGAATAACCCGAAAGCATGTTGAACAAGGCAGAAGCATCTGCACCAAAATAGGGGCTTGATGTAAATAGACCGATATCAGTATAAAATTTCGCAGTTATATCATTGTAATTGCCTGTACTTAAATGAACATACCTCTTAATACCGTTCTCTTCCATCCTTACGACAAGCAAAATCTTGCAGTGTGTCTTCAGCCCAACAAGTCCGTAAATAACATGACAACCTGCCATTTCAAGCTGTTTTGCCCAATTGATATTGTTTTGCTCGTCAAAACGCGCCTTAAGCTCAACAAGCACAGTAACCTGTTTACCATTTTCTGCTGCTTGTGCCAAAGCCTCAACTATGGGAGAATTTCCACTGACCCTGTATAATGTCTGCTTTATTGCAAGAACTTTTGGATCATTTGCTGCCTGCCTGACCAGAGAAATAACAGGATCAAACGACTGGTACGGATGGTGAAGCAAAATATCCTTGCTCGCAATAACATCAAAGAGATTTTCATCATTTAAAAGTTCGGGAACAGGTTGATGACGGAAAGCAGGATACCTTGCGTGATCATACCCCGGAAGAGAAGACACCTTCATCAGGAATGTCAAATCAAGCGGTCCTTTTATTTCATATATGGTTTCATGCGGAACTTCAAGCTCCTCCATCAATATTTCCAGAAGCTCGTCTGCCATGCCCGATTCAATCTCCAGCCTTATCGCAACGCCCCATTTTCTTTTCTTGATGAACTGCTCAATAGCTTCAAGCAGGTCTTCAGCTTCTTCCTCATCCAGTCCCTGGTCAGTATTCCGGGTAATGCGGTAACACGCCATAGTAATAATGTCATGTCCTGTAAACAGGGTATCAATATACATCTTTATTATGTCTTCCAGCAGAATAAAACATTTTTCATCTGTTTTTGAAGGAAGCATAACAATCCTGTCTAAAACCGAAGGTACCTGAACCATACCAAAAACCATTTCAACCTCTTCCTCTTTTCTGTTAAATAAAAGTGCAATATTAAGGCTTTTATTCAATATCAAAGGAAATGGTCTGCTTTTATCAACCACCATAGGAGTCAACACAGGATAAACAGTCTTCTTGTAAAAATCCTCAACAAACATCTTCTGCTTTTCATTTAAGTCCCTTGGCTTTAAGAAGAAGATTTTTT
>JAAZCB010000517.1 GCA_012513545.1 Clostridiaceae bacterium | reverse complement strand
TTACGGACAAGGATAAAAACGACTTTTTAACAAAAGCATATGAATATATGGCGAAGTTCTTCGAGAATTCATTACAGGAATTAGAACAAAGAAACCCAGGCATTTCACAGACATATCGGAGAATTGATGCAAATAGATTTACTGCTGTCATCTACAAATACGGTAAAGAAACAAATCGGTGCAAAATATGGCTTAAAGGACATGGTGTATTCGAGAACGGAATTATTTATTCAGAGGGTAGCACTGCTGATGCAGAAAATTCATATAATGAAACCCTTGTGGTAAAAGATGATGGATCAATTCTTTATTTACACCCATCAATGGGATTCCCTGGCACCAGTATTGGCGACAAACTGACTTTTGAAGGTGCAGCCGAATACTACTGGGAAAAATTTATCAAATCCCTTCAATAACAAATTGCTAAATGGAATGTAATAGGACCACGTAAGCAATGATGTGTGGTTCTGTTAAAAACCGGATTCAAAACATTGTTTATTTACAAATATGTTATACTCTATTTTCTCTAAAAACATTCCTGTTTCTCTCGGTGCATGTAAGAGTTGCAAGAATAATATTCTTAAACCAGTTCATTCATACGCCTGTATATTTTTTTCATCATTAGCTCACGCACCAAATCTCCAAAATCTTTATCTTCCAGTATTTTTTCAAAGATTTCCTGATTCTGGTCCATTCTTCCGATTAGCTTATCAATAAACTTGTCATCAAAGGCAAACTTGAATGTATCTATCTTGTTTACTTTTGCCTGTGTCTGCAGCGTTTCATCTTCCATGAGTTCTGCTTCTATCTGATCAAAGAAAAGCTTGTCAGCTTCTTCAAAATCAGTTCCAAACCGCTCATTCAAAATGTTTATAATCTCAGAGAGCAACGCTTCTTCATCTTTACCGCGCTTCAGACCCGCTTCAGAGGTACCGCTTAATTCTCCTTCTTTTTCTTTTTCAAGTTCAATAGAGCCTTCTTTTATCTTTTGCAATCTATAATATTCCAGTGCAACCTCATCATCCAGTTGCAGTGTCTCTGACAGATTCCGTTTTGGAAGTCTTGTCTGTAAAAGTTTTGCATAGGCATAAAATTTCTCTGATTCGATATCTGTAAAAGGCATTATCTGAGAAAGAAAAGCATATAAATTAGTCCATGAACGTAAGCCTTTCTTAAATTCATCTTTTTTTTCTTCTTCTTTCATTTCTTTAAATCTGTCCACAGCAGGATCGGTGAATGAATAAAGATATTTCTGATGTCTGGCATTGTTTACTTTGGTTGCAGGATCAAAATACACCTTTGAAAAAGCATTGATTTCAGATTCCCAGTAAATCTGAAATTCATCAAGTTTTATTTTAAGATCAAACAAGTGGTTAATATCTGTTTGCTCAGTAACTGATGTTATCTCGTAATATGGTTGAAAAGAGTCCAGTATAACCTGCCTCTCATTTACAAAATCAAGAACAAAGGTATCTTCTTTACCAGGACAAACCCTGTTAAGCCGGGACAACGTTTGGACCGCTTTTACTCCGGAAAGTTTTTTATCCACGTACATGGTATGAAGGAGAGGCTGATCGAAACCTGTTTGATATTTATCAGCTACTATAAGTATTCTGTATTCTTCTTCATTAAATACATCCGGAAGTTCCTTTTCTCCAAAACCTGTCAAGTCAGGTTCTGATACGCCCTGCGGAG
>JAAZCB010000516.1 GCA_012513545.1 Clostridiaceae bacterium | reverse complement strand
TTGGCAAGAGCCTGTCCTGTAAGTACGGTTATGCCAAGTATATGTTTTTTTACAGCCGAATAGTCAGTTGAATTAACATATCCATCAAGATTCACATCACCAAGCTTTCCGCTGCCAGGATTTGAAGGCGGCGTAGTTGGTTTGTTGGTTGGTGTCGGTGATGGACTATCGCTGTCTAATACAAGCTCCATCTTGGTCATATTGGCCTGACCGCTGCTCTGGTATCCTTCCACCACCATTGAGACTTCATATAATTTTCCCATTGTCATTCCTTTTGCTTCCCATTGCTTGAAGTGTTCAGAGACAGAAATGGTGCCGCTTGACCTTTTAGAAGTACAGATACTCCAGTACTGCTGGAAAGTTGTATTGCCACTGCTAACAATGGAAGGGCCGGTTCTGCTGTTCGAATATACTTCATATGAACGTCCATCAACGGTAATAGTACCCTTCATAGGTATACCATTTCCCGGTGGCTTCCAGGTACCATAGCTGTCTATGATGTAGTATTCTACGAGCGGATCTTGTGTCCACCCATAAACAGACATGTACGAGTTGCCGTTCGGGCGATAGTCACAGGCATAATTAATAGTGATATTCCCATAATCCTGCCATTTCTTGGTTGAACCCAGCTTCTTACCTGTACGGAATAATATATTGTTAATATTACTCCACGAACAGCTGAATGTGCCTCCGCCATTCAAGGTCATGGTTCCATTCCCGTTGTCCTTCCAGTACTCATAGTCGTAGCCCTCATAAGTACCGGTCGTATTGGACGTAATCGTCGGTCCTGCGAATACGTTTACAGAAAGTAATCCGGACAGGATGGCAAAACTCACTAAAATCGACAAAACTAACTTGATTTTCCGTTTCAATTTCAGCTCCCCTTTCGTACTAATAAATTAATTTAGTAAAATAAATTATGGATAAATCAGCAACTTAAAATGTAAATAAATCCATAAATTTATATCCGCTATTATCATTGAACTCCAATATGCGGTAATTAATTATTTTGGCAAGAAGATAGTTTAGTTTATAGGAAAGTATGTTAGGAAGTATTGATTAACAAAATTAAAAAAGGAAATTTCAACAAATAAAACTACAGAGAATATTATCCCAGCAAGGATCGCATATCTTCCTGATAACATTTAAGTAACCGGTTTACTAAACCGGTTACTTAAATGTTACCATATTTTTATATTTATCGCAATAAAAATATTTAACTTAAACAAATTGACTTGATTACAGCATACTCCAACTATTTATTCGAAATATCTATCAGTTCTCCTGTAATTGCACATGAACGACCATTCTTTTTTGCCTGATAAAGCATTTTATCTGCTCCATCTATTAACTGTTTTGCAATTTCATCTATATATACCTGCGGAATTGGCTGCTGTAAATCAGCAAGGTCTCCCTCCTTAATTTTAAGCCCACATACACCCATACTGCATTGAATGGGAATACTGCCGAAATCACCTTCTATATGCTTCCCCTGCAGATACTCATAGATTCTTTTTGTAACAATTGACACATTTTCCAAAGGAGTGTTTGGCAAGAGAATTGAAAATTCATCTCCACCATAGCGGCCAATAATATCACTGGGCCGGGTAGACTTTTTTAAGGTCGAACCCATTATTGACAGGGCACGGTCACCTCCGAGATGACCTGAAGTGTCATTAATTTGCTTTAAGTAATCAATATCCAGCAAAATCAAGCTTAAGGGAATTTTCTGATTAAGAGCTGTACGAATCTCTCGCATCAATTGTTGATTAAAAAACCCTCTTACATAAACACCTGTTAATTTATCAATTGTAGCTGTTGAATACAAATATGCATTCTGTAAAGCTGCAGCAGCCTGATTTGCAAATATGTTAACAAGTTCAACATCCTCTGGTCTGATGTCATTCTGCTCGAGATAAATAATTCCCAGTACAATATCACCCACAACCAAAGGTATAATAGAATAATTGTCTGAGAAATAGACTTCATTTTCTACTAGTACATCCTTGATTTTTCTTACTTTTAAGCTTTCAAGACAACTTTCAACAGTAGTATGTTCAGAAAATTTCCCTGTAGCCGCACGGATTTCCAGATTAGTCCCCTCCTCAAGCATTGCAAGAAAAATATCCGATGTAGAAATTCTTTCAACGCTGTCAGCTTCTTCAGGCAATACTGCCAAAAAAGAGTTTACTATTCCCAGTAATCCTGTTATCTGCAATAGAATCCCTTGAACTAAATTTTCTATCATCTGTATCTTATGTAATTCAGGAGTTATGTCAAGGATATATCGCAAGCCTTGCCGGCTCTTATAAAGCATTTGTAACGTATATGCCGATTTTAGTCCGACGTCTACCCACAGCAGAAGCTTTTCCGGACCATCAGATTTATCATGATACCCTTGTATATCAAGACTCCGCATCATTTCACGTGGAGGATGCTCACCGGAATAGCCTGTCTGAAGTATAACCTGTATATATTCATTAAATTTACGAATTTCTCTTACAACTTCCTCTCCCGTCATTCCTCCAGGCATAAAGTAATCCAGAAGCACAAGGTCAAAATGCTGATGTTTCACCAGCTCAATAGCTTCTGTACCATTACCTGCAGTTATAACTTCAAAGCCTTCTCTCTCCAATAAGGTTTGGGTTGCTATTCTATAGTCTTCCTGATCATCTACAAGCAGAATTTTTTTTCCACTTGTAGCTTTCTTGGAGTTAATTCTGGCCATACTTTATTCCTCCTGTTTTATTGGCAAGTATACAACAAATGATGTCAATCCTTTTTGGCTTTTTACATCAATTTTCCCTTTAAATTCATTTATTATATCATGAACTATGCTCAATCCCAATCCAGTTGCCTCTCCAAAGGATTTAGTTGTAAACATGGGATCAAATATCCGCGGCAGGATTTCCTCAGGAATTCCGCATCCTGTATCCTGTACTGTTAGCTTTGCTA
>JAAZCB010000515.1 GCA_012513545.1 Clostridiaceae bacterium | reverse complement strand
CACCATTCCGGTGATATAGATGAGCTGGTTGCTTTTTTAGAGTGCCTGATTCCTTTTAAAATGCACGCAAGTTTTGCCTTTTCAAAGGACTTTGCAGACAGTCTTCGATTTGTTTGTACCAAAGAAGACAAGTATAATGTCTGTTTATGCATTAATTTGAACAATAGTACGTCTGTTATTTCTTTTAATCTCATTGATTCAAACAGCAAGCCTGAATTTGCTGACTTTGAGAAGATAGTCTGTGACTGGATAGAAAGTCAGGGAGAAAAATCTCAAGTGTGTTATGATGGAAATACTAATGTTCTGAATTGGAAGCTTGATGCGTCGGGGATAAATGATTTGAAGATTATTGAGTTATATGATTTATTGAATCAATATGCAGTTGAAAATAATATATTTGCATTCTTAAATATTGGAGAATTTAAAGAGGAAGGATTGCCTGTCATGAGGAAAATGGGACTGGATAACTTATATGTAACATTTTGATATTACTGAAACTATTAATGTTATCGTGTAAATGATTTCCATACTATGGAGAGTTTGGTTGAGAAAAGAGGAACTTAATGGGCAGAACATTTTTCATAGAATTTTTAAGCTCATTAAGTTTCTCTTATATTGTTTTTATTTGATGTTTTGAAGGCTTAAGATTCTATTATATCTACATACAGGTTTCTTAACTCATCTTCAGCAGAGCAGCTTTGTTTGTAATACCAGTCAAAAACCTTTTTATCAATTTCCTTTCGATCACCTTTAAGGTTTTCAGGAAAGACGGCAACCAATTCATCTGTTCTCTTGTCCCTCAAACCTACCTTTACAGGTTCGTTAATAATCATTTTCTCATCATCCTTTGCCGAAACTTTTTATACTATTATTATTTCTTAAAGCTCCAGAATAATACATGTTACTATGTGTCATAAACGTGGTAAGAATTAATTAAATAAGCTTAAAGCAAGGAAATTCTGTTTGAAAACACTATTATGAGGGGGTAATTATGATGAAACTAAAGACCGCTAAGACAAGGCTTACAAAAATGGACAAGCTTACACTGCTCAGGCATATAAATATATGTACCGATCAAGATGGAAACGGATGCAATGTATCGGCCCTGAAGCGGAAAGACAAGCTTAATTGAAATTTTTAGGGAATTTTGAGCCTGAAGAAAAAGCTTCGGGGCATTGAGTTTCTGGATCTTTACCAGATTTCCTTTCAGGAAATGGCTCTAAGAAAAAGGTGTCTATCATTAAAACAATAGACACCTTTTTTATTATACCTGATCCTTAACAGGATCTGCTTCTCTAAATAATAAACTTATGCTGTATAACCCTGCAAGGCCTACTATAGAGTATACTGTTCTTGTCAGAAAGGAACCTGGCCCTAATAAGGTTGCTACCAGGTCAAAGTTGAATAAGCCTATCAGAAGCCAATTTAATGCTCCGATCACCACGATAACCAGAGCCAGTCTGTCCAAGGGTGTTCTATTCATAGTGACAACTCCTTTTCATTTTTTATATGTGTAGTATTTCCTATAAAAAATTCAAAAATTCATAGAAAAAATATGAATAGCAGCATTCTTTTCTCTTCAAAATAAAATTTTGCTTTCTGACACTATACTAAGTTGAATAATTTTGATAATATTATTTCAAATTAGAAAAGAATTATTAATTTTATGTCATGTATAATATTACAGAAGGTACATTAGCTGGAGGGTATGAAATGGCAGATTTTTGGGACAGTGAAGAACTGGTAGGCAAGCTGAGCAAAAATAACAGGGAAGAAATTCAAATAAAAAAAGTTGAAAAGAAGGGAAAGAAATATATTGATATAAGGGTCTTCTGGTTCGACAGCGCAAGCGATGATTATAAGCCGAGTCAAAAGGGCGTAGCTATTCCCTATGAAAGTCTTGAGGACTTAAAAAAAGTGATTGATTCAATCGAATAGAAAATCAAGTGCACATTGCGACATTATTTCCATACCGTAAGACATACAGGCCTCGTCTATATCAAACCTTGGACTATGAAGGTTATGATAATTACCTACGGGCGGTTTTGTGCAGCCTAAATTAAATAAGGCTCCGGGAACTTTTTGCACATAGTAGGAAAAATCCTCTGCAAGCATGGAAGGCTCCGGGTTTATTACAATATTGTCCGTACCTGTTATTTTTTCAGAGGCTTCAATTATATGTCCGACTACAAGGCTGTCGTTAATTACCGGAGGATAGCTTTTTACGTAATTAAACGAAAAGTCTGCACCCATTGAAGCGCATATTGATGAGATAATGGCTTTCATGGAATCGGAAATCAGGTCATCGGTATTGGTTTCATAAGTCCGGACAGTTCCTTTTATTATGGCCTCGGCAGGTGTAATATTAAAGGTATTGCCAGCCTGGAAGCATGTAACCGACAGGAGGGCATTTTTGAAGGGACTGAGCTTTTTGGGGACAATTGTTTGAAACATGTTGACAATATTGGAACCGATAATAATCGGATCAATGGATTTGTGCGGTTCTGCAGCATGTCCGCCCTTTCCCTTAATTACAATCTCAAATTCGCTTGGAGAGGCCATAACCGGACCTTCGCCAACCGAAATAACTCCTGTTTTCAGCCCTGGGGATACATGAAGTGCAATAATCCTGTCAACTGAAGGGTTTTCAAGAACACCCTCGTCTACCATGAATTTTGCGCCTCCAAGACCTTCTTCGGCAGGCTGGAATATGAATTTGATATTTCCGTTTAACGTGTTCCTGAAATTGCTTAAAATTTCTGCAGTGCCAAGAGCAATTGCGACATGGGCATCATGACCGCAGGCATGCATTATCCCGCCGTTGGTTGAAGCATACTCAGCCTTGTTTTGTTCCTGAATAGGCAGGGCATCCATGTCAGCTCTGATGGCTATTGTTTTACCTGGGTTTTTGCCCTCAATAAGGCCTGTGACTCCGGTTCCGGCGATATTCCTGCAAACCTTTAAGCCTAATTTCTCCAAATGGCCGGCAATAATTGATGCAGTCCTGTGCTCATTAAATCCCAATTCAGGATGCATATGAAGGTCTCTTCTTATTGATACTATTTTGTTAATAATATCAGAAGATATGCTTTTGATTTTTTCTGTATACACATAAATCACCTTAATATAATTTATGGTTTGTAAATCATATCAACTTTCGAAAACATAAACCATATAGTTAAATATATAACAT